>CALEEC010000465.1 GCA_937949245.1 uncultured Gemmataceae bacterium
CCCGCGACTGGCCAACAGTGCTTTGCAGTTCCCCAATGGCGTTTGGTTGAATGGTTGCGACGAAATGCCGCTGAGCACCAGTGGGCTAGATCTGAAGCAAGTACCGACTGAAACCGTGCAAACCACACGACCAGAGGACAACAAAACTTTCATGCGCTATCCACTGTCTAGTCCGCTGTGTACCGCTGGGACGAAAAATCAACCCATCGGTGCCGGGACGTTCGAGTGAGTCTATCAGCGATCCTCCTAGGTGGATCGCTAGCAATTTTCCCCTTGGCCGGGATGCATCGGTTTCGTAAGACAAACTCGCAAACCGCGTTCGCTGCGAGTCGAAAGGTGCATCCCCCATGAACCGCCTCTCCGGTTTACTCGATCCGCTCCAGACGAGCGTGCAACGCGATCTACTCGCGTTCGCACCGGAATTGATCCTCATCGGCACGATCCTGTTGCTGTTGATCGCACGCATGTTGGACCGCCTGCAGCGACTGCACTTCGGTTGGTTGGCCTTGGCCGGCACGTTGGTCGCTTTGGGGGGGACGATCGAGCAATGGTTGGACTTTGTGGCACCGACGGCGAATCGCGACGGCCCGTTCCCCGTTCACACGTTGTGGATGGGAATGCTTGTCCAAGATGGTGTGGCCATTTTCGTGCGCGGCTTCCTGTTGGCTTTCACGGCCCTGACGCTGCTGCTAGGATTGCTGACGGGCATTCCTGATGCCGAAGATTCGGCCGATTTTTCCACCTTATTGCTCGGCGCGACGTTGGGGATGATGCTGATGGCGTCGGCCCAGCATTTGTTGATGCTGGTGATTGCCGTCGAGATGGCCAGTCTGCCCAGTTACGCTCTGGCGGGCTTCCTTAAAGGCCGACGCACCGCAAGTGAAGCCGCTTTGAAGTACGTCGTCTTCGGTGCTGCTTCCGCTGGGGTGATGCTTTACGGCGTCAGTCTGCTGACGCTGAAATTTGGCACCGGTTACCTCCCCGACGTAGCGATCGGCTACCGGGCGGTCTTGCAACAGGGGGGATTCGATCTCGCTTTAGCGGCCGGCACGGTGATGATTTTGGTCGGCTTGGCGTTCAAACTGTCGGCAGTGCCGTTTCATTTCTGGTGCCCGGACGTCTTTGAAGGGGCCGCCGCGGAGGTGGCCGCGTTCTTGTCGGTCGCCTCGAAGGGAGCGGCCTTGGCCTTAACGGCGCGTTGGGTGGTGACGCTGGGTTCGGCCGTCAGTGACGAACTTTGGCCGAGTTTGGCTCGGCCTTTGGGCATCGGCTTGGCGATTCTCGCTGCGGTGACCATGACGTTCGGCAACTTGGCCGCACTCGGGCAGACCAACCTCAAACGGTTGTTGGCTTATTCCACCATTGCCCATGCCGGGACGATGTTGATGGGCATTGTGCCGCTGTACGGGCCAGCGACGGCCAGTGTTTGGGTGTATCTGTCGGCCTACTTGTTGCTCAATCTTGGTGCTTTCGCCGTGGTGGCCCTCCGACGCAATGAAACCGGCCGAGAAACCGATGCCACCTTACGCGGCTTGGTACAAACGCATCCGCTGTTGGCGATCGCTTTGGCGATATTTCTGGTCGGTTTGTTGGGCTTGCCTCCGACGGTGGGGTTTCCGGCCAAATTCCAGGTCTTTTCCGCGACGGCTCAAGCTGCCCAGGTGTGCCGGGCCAATGGCGAGATCGCGGCGGCCGGCGTCTACTACGGGTTGTTGGTCTGTGCCGCCCTCAATACCTTGATTGCTGCCGCGGTATATCTGCGATTGCTACGTCTGATGTTCTTGGAACCGCCCCAGACGGAAGCGCTGGCTCGGCCGTTGCGTCCGATCCCGCTGGCTGCGACGGGGTTGATCGGTGTGCTGGCAGGATGTGTGCTGTTGACCGGCATCTTTTGGAATCCGCTGATGCAATCGGCGACTCAAGCGGTGGAAGGTTTTCCTCTGCGGAGCGTTGCTTTGGGAGCGTTGGAGGCACGACCATGAGCGAAGCCGCGGTGGAACGTGCGACTTTGCATCGGTTCAACGATTTATTCCGCCGGGAGCATCGGACGTTCTTGCAATACCTACGCGACGCCGAACCTTACGCTGCTCCAGACGATCGCCCTTGGGTGCAACGCCTGCGTCAGTTTGCCGACGCAGAAAGGGAGGTGCTGCAACAGATTGCCCAACACAGGTTGCAGCATCACTGGGCGATGCCTTATCTGGACGCGTTTCCGATGGCTTTCACAGGGGCGAACTATTTGTCGATTCGGTCGTTACTCCCGCGGGTGATCGCTGGGCAGCGTCAATCGTTAGCCGAGTTGGAAACCGACTTAACGGCATTGACCGATTTGCCGAGCGATCTGCTCGAATTGCTTCGCACCTTGGCACAACGCAAACGCGAACACTTGGAAGCGTTGGAAAAGTTGGCGAACTAAGCGTTTCAGCCGAGCGGGATCTGTTTTTCTCACTGCTGCACTGGATGCAGTACGCGGGCGAGCGTCAGCCCGCCGCTCAGGGAACGATTGCACCTACTTTTCCCGAGCGGGGGCGTCCGCCTCTTGTGTAGTCACCTCGACAGCATCGCATCACTCACCACTTACTCACCGAGGTTCCATCACGATCGGTTTCACACAGCGGAAGCCGACGTGCGAGGTGCCGGTGAACGGTTCGCCTTTGCCTCGTCCTGCGGGGCGGAAACGCGAGCAGTAAGCGAAATTGCACAGAAACGATCCGCCCCGCTGCACCCGTTTGGGCATGGTCGGTTCGTTGGGATCGAAACTGCTATCCGGTCCCCTCGGATTGTAAAACGGACTCATCTCGTAATAATCGGGGCGATACCAGTCGGCACACCATTCCCAAACATTGCCGGCCATGTCGTACAAACCGAATCCATTGGGCGGATAACTGGCCACCGGCGCAGTGGTGCGAAAACCATCCGTCGCGGTGTTGTCGTAAGGGAACCGCCCCTGGAAGGTGCGTGCCATCGGCTTGCCATCCGGCATGAATTCGTTGCCCCAACAGAACCGTTGCCGATGCAGGCCGCCGCGGGCCGCGAATTCCCACTCTGCTTCGGTCGGTAGGCGCTTGCCCGCCCAGCGAGCGTAGGCCAGCGCATCGTTCCAACTGACATGCACCACCGGATGATCCATCCGCTGCGCGATGTCCGATCCTGGCCCTTCAGGGTGTTTCCAGCAAGCCCCTTCCACGAATTTCCACCAACGTAGATGCTCGTTCAACGGCACTGGACCACGTGTCGGCCTAAACACCGAAGACCCCGGGGGAATGCCCTCGGCGATCGGCTTCTCCGCATCGGTGACGTAGCCCGTCGCTTGCACAAACGCTTGAAACTGGGCGTTGGTCACTTCGGTACGGTCCATCCAAAACGGCGCAACGTAAACCCGATGCACCGGCATTTCGTCGGCGTTTATGTGCAACTGATGATCCAACTCGGTGATCGGCGGATCGCTCCCCATCCAAAATTCCCCGCCGGGAATCAACACCATCGGGCCGTACCGCGTGGCCGACCACGCTTGCAAGCCGCCCAAGGTGCCGATCACCTCCCCCGATAATACCGGCATCGGGAAACGGAGCGACGGTTCCGGCGTCAGGGTGATTCCCTCGCGGGAGGAAGTCGAGGGACGTTGCTGAATCGTGTCCGGCTCGGAAATCCGTTGCCACGCAGGGATTCCCAGGACTAAGGTGAGCCCGACCAGAATGCACAGCGCCCCGATAAGGCGTAGCTTCCCCAACGCAACTCGGGAATTGTTTCGCAATGGCTGTCGTCGCATAAGGCAATCTCACGCAAGCAGAAGGCATCTCCGGTCAGCGTAGCACAAGCGCAGCCTTCGGGACAGGCAATTTGCCGATGACGTGGCGTTTTGTTTGGTCGCATTGGTTTGCTCTTCCGCCGACCGCATCCCTCGTTTCTATTGACCTGCATGGCAGGGGTCGATACCTTATCATGACGATGGACAAAGTCAACATTGGCATCGTCGGCCAATTTTGCTCTAGACGCGAGGCCGGCTTCGGTTCAATCTAGCGAACAAGGAAAGATGCCGTCGGTTCTGCCGCTGAAAGAGTCGGGGAAGTCCGCATGAGCCCAATCCACCGCCATCTTTTGCCCGGCTTCTCGGCCAGCTTGGGGTTTGCTCTGACCTATCTGACCATTTTGGTGATCATTCCGTTGTCGGCCTGTTTTTTGACGGCAATGTCGCTGACCTGGAGTCAGTTTGTCGCGGTGGTTTGGACCGAACGTGCTCGTTCGGCGTATGCTTTGACTTTCGGAGCCTCGCTGATCGCGGCGTTTTGCAGCGTGTGGATCGGTTTGTTGATTGCCTGGGTGCTGGTACGGTACGAATTCCCCGGTAAGCGGGCGATGGATTCGCTGGTCGATTTGCCGTTTGCCTTGCCGACAGCGGTGGCCGGGTTGGTGTTCTCGGCATTGTATGCCCCCAACGGTTGGCTGGGGCAATTTTTGGTGCCGCTCGGCATCGAAGGGGCTTATTCCCGCTTGGGCATTGTCATTGTGTTGGTATTCATCGGCTTTCCGTTTGTGGTACGGACGGTGCAGCCGGTGTTGGAGAGTTTCGATAGCGAAGTCGAAGAAGCGGCCGCTTCTTTGGGGGCCAATCGCTGGGAGACGTTCCGCCGGGTCTTGCTGCCGGCGTTGTATCCCGCTTTGGTGACGGGGTTTGCGTTGTCGTTTGCCCGCGGATTGGGCGAGTACGGTTCGGTGATGCTGGTGTCGGGGAATCTGCGGAATTATACCGAAATCGCGCCGGTGCTGATCGTCGAAAGCCTCGAAGAGTCGCAATTCAAGGACACCGGCTACGCGGAAGCGACGGCAATCGCGGTCGTCTTGCTCGTTGCCTCGTTTGTGATGCTCTTGGTAATCAACTGGCTGGAACGATGGAGCAAACGTGCCGATGGCTGAACCGATGGCAAAAACGTCCGTAGGTCCGCCTCCCCCCCGCGCGACGAGTGATCCGGCTTGGGTGCGTTGGGGATTGACCTTGCTGGCCATGACTATTTTGACCGTCTTGGTCGTCATTCCGGTCGTCAGTGTCTTTGCCCAGGCGTTTTCCAAAGGGATTGTGGTCTACTTCGAGAACCTCTTGGGCGATCCCGATACCCGGCACTCGATTGTGTTGACGCTGACCGTAGCGCCGTGTGCCGTGGTGCTGAACGTGATTTTCGGCTTGGCCGCGGCTTGGGCGATTACGCGGTTCCGGTTCTCGGGGCGGTCGCTGTTGATCACGTTGATCGATTTGCCGTTTTCCGTCTCGCCGGTGATCGCGGGGTTGGTGTTTGTGTTGTTGTTTGGCATGCAAGGATTTTTTGGCCCATGGTTGCGGGCTCAGGGAATCCAGATTCTGTTTTCGACCCCAGGGCTGATTCTGGCGACGACTTTTGTCACCTTGCCGTTCGTCGCTCGGGAATTGATCCCCTTGATGGAAGCCCTCGGCCCGGATGAAGAACTTGCCGCTCTGAGTTTGGGAGCCAACGGTTGGCAGATCTTCTGGCGAGTGACCCTGCCGAACATCCGTTGGGGATTGCTCTACGGCGTGATTTTGTGCAACGCTCGCGCGATGGGAGAGTTCGGCGCGGTCTATGTCGTGTCGGGAAAGATCGCTGGGCAGACCTGCACCATGCCATTGCAGGTGGAACAGTTGTTTGTGGGGTTCAACTCTCCGGCCGCCTTCGCTGTCGCTTCGGTGTTGACGTTGTTGGCTGTCGCGACCTTGTTGGCCAAAACGCGGGTTGAGGCGTTGGCCCGCCAATCCATGAAAGAAGCTACCCAAGCACGGCAAGAATCCCGTGGAGGAACACCATGAGCATCTCGGTGTGCAATGTCGAGAAGTGGTTCGGCAAATTTCATGCCTTGCAGAACGTGAGCTTGGAGGTTCCCACGGGGTGTTTGTTGGCCCTTTTAGGCCCTAGCGGTTCGGGGAAGACGACCTTGCTGCGGATCATCGCCGGCCTCGAGACGGCCGATGCCGGCACCATCCGCTATGCCGACGACGACATCACCCACGCTTCGGCACGCGAACGCAACGTCGGCTTTGTGTTTCAGCATTACGCTTTGTTTCGCCATATGACGGTCTTTGAGAACGTCGCCTTCGGGCTGCGGGTGCGTAAATGGCCGGAAGCCAAAATCCGCGAACGGGTGATGGAACTACTGCGGTTGGTGCGGTTGGAGGAATTGGCTCAGCGCTATCCGTCGCAGTTGTCGGGAGGCCAAAAGCAGCGTATTGCCTTGATCCGGGCTTTGGCCGCGCAACCCAAGGTGCTGCTGTTGGACGAACCCTTCGGAGCATTGGATGCCAAAGTACGCATGGAACTGCGGCACTGGTTGCGTCGCTTTCACGACGAATTGCATGTGACCAGCATTTTCGTGACGCACGATCAGGAGGAAGCCTTCGAGGTGGCCGATCGTGTGGTCGTGATGAATCGCGGACGCATTGAGCAGATCGGCACGCCCATGGAAGTCTTCGAGCATCCAGCCAATGCTTTCGTGATGGACTTTCTGGGCAACGTCAACGTTTTTCCGGTGGAAATGCAAGACGGTCGGGCTTTGTTCGGCCCTCTGGAGATGCCCTTGCCACGCTTCCACACGTCGAATGGCGACTCAAGCAGTAGCAGCAACGGCAACGGCAGCAACGGCAACGGTTCCTCGACGCAAGTTTATGTTCGGCCCCACGAACTGGCTTTGGGCCGAACGCCCGAGGAAGGCGGATCGTTGCCGGCACGCATCATTCACATCACCCCTGCAGGGTCTTTGGTCAAAGTCCGTTGTGTCGCCGAGGAGTTCGGCTTGGTGATGAATGTCGATATCACCCTCGATCAACATCGCGAACTACACCTGAAACAGGGCGACATCGTCTATGTCTCGCCCAAACGGGCACGCGTGTTTATGCCCGACTACGCCATCTGAAGACGCTCGCCCTCGCTCCCACCAACAACGGGCAGGCTTTTCATGCCAGGCGACCGGATCAGTTCCATGATCCCGTGAAGCTACTTCCGACTCTTGCCCACATCGGCAGGTATTCGGATGTTTCTTGCCCACATCGGCAGGTGTTCGGATGCGGAATGATCGAATCGGTTCAATGATCGCAGGAATATTTCGGCTACCGGCTTCCAGCGGCAGGCATCGGAATGCCCGACTCGGTAGCGTCGGTAGCGTGTGCGAGGGGATAATGGCTTGCGCGGGCATGTCTGGGAATGGCCGACTATATCACGAATGGAGAACCCGCCCGCGGAAGTGCCGAGCGTGGCATTCAAGCACTGAGGTCGAGGTATTTTTGCAGTTGGGCATCCGCGAAATGGTATTCCACGGCTCCCTTGATGCTGCGGAGAAAGGTTCGGCGATAGCGGATGGGGTCCGCCCCGTAGCACGTCCCTTGAGGGGAGCGTCTTCGCGTTGGGGATCGCGGCACCGGTGTCGGCCGTTGGGGAGGGGATGACTGCATAAGCGTTCCTCCTGAATCCGAGAGGTTGATACCAAGGCGTCGGAAGCCGACCAGAACCCCATCTTTGCTGCGGTAGGATCGCTAGTCGAACGAAAATCCACGAACCGACTTGCGCGAAAATGGCCGGCGTAGTTTCGGCGGATCAAGAGGCCAGGTCACAGAAGTTGCCGGAACTACGCCCAGCGGAAATGACGATCCTCGAGGAAGATCGGGCTTTCCCCGAGGTGTCGCCCCATTGTAGAGTCACCGTCAAGCCCCCAAAAGTTGCTCGCTGCCGCGGCTCGGTTCGCGTGCGATGCATGATGCATGCATGCACGAGGCAACGATGGGCGCTCTTGCTCCCGAGGCGTTTGCCGCATCCGCTTTCTATCCGAGGGTTCGTTATGGCATTCTGGCTTTTCAAGGAAGAACCATCGACTTATTCGTTTGCTCAACTGGTGCAAGATGGCTCCACTTTTTGGAGTGGTGTTCATAACGCACTGGCACAGAAATATTTACGGCAGGTTCGCCCCGGGGATCGCGTCTGGTTCTACGCTACCGGAAACCTCAAAGCCATTGTCGGCGAGATGGAAGTGATCGACGAACCGAAGCCCGACCCTGCCGACGCAACGGGCAAAACCTACGGCGTCACGGTTCGGCCAGTGCGTCCGTTAGCTCTGCCGTTGACTTTGGCCGAGATCAAAGCCGATCCGCGGTTCGCCCAATGGGAACTGGTCCGTCTGCCTCGGTTATCGGTCATGCCCGTGCCGGAGGAAGTATGGCAGCAAATCGCGCAAAAAACGCAGGCCATGCCCGCTTCCCCTCCTTTAGCGAATCCGAAACCTTCTCGCCAGCGAAAAAACTCGACTTCCTAAGGCCACTTTTTTCCCGATTGGCCCCGTTCCGCAACTACGTTCTTGGCAGCAGGCCAAGAATTTGGTAGATTGAATATCCAGCACTCTGGGGATTCGTGACTTCACCCCTCAGCGCCGTTCGATGACGGCTTACCCAGAGCTGCGGAGAAGGACTCTATGTCTCGCAACACTGCCGAACCTGCCGAGTGCAACGGCAAAACGCTTACGCAACGGCGATCGGATCGTTTTCTCAACTGCCTCCGCTCTGCCTCTCGCGTAACTTTCGTCTCGCATGTCAATCCCGACCCCGACAGTCTCGGCAGCATGTTAGGCTTGGCCCATTTGGTCGAAAACCGACTGGCCAAACCGACCCGAATGACCCGCGATGGTCATATCAGCCGTGCCGAAAATCGGGCCATGGTCGAGCATCTGGAAATCGAACTGGTGCCGATTGAAGAAATCGTTTGGGATCCTCACGAAGCGATCGTCATGGTCGATTCGCAACCGAACACCGGACGGCACACCTTCGACGCGCAACTGCATTTGACCGCAGTCATCGATCATCACGAAACCCCTGGTGATCTGGACGAGGTCGATTTCGTCGATGTTCGCCCGAATTTGGGGGCCACCTGCACCTTAGTCACGCGGTATCTGATCGAACAAGAGGTGCCACTGCCGACGCGGGTGGCCACCGCGTTGTTTTACGGCATTGAAACCGAAACTTGCGGCTATCCCCGCGAAGCAAGCCCGCAAGACGACAACGCGCTCCAGTTTCTTTATCCGATGACCGATAAAGACCTCATCGCTAAGATTCGCAATGCCCGCTTGCCGCACAGTCACTTCGAGTGTCTGCTGCAAGCCCTGCAGAGTTCGTTCATCTACGACAAGCTGATCATCAGTTGGGTCGATCATCTGCCGCAACCGGAGCAGGCAGCCGAAGTGGTCGATTTCATGGTCCGCTTCGAGAAAGTCGATTGGGCGGTCTGCGGCGGTGTCTATCGCGATCGGTTGATTCTGTCGGTACGCACCTCGCTGCCGAATGCCCAAGCTGGGGAAATTTTGCGACGTGTTGTCGGTAATTTGGGCAAAGCTGGGGGGCACGATCGCCGGGCGGGGGGATGCATTCCGCTGCCCAGCACGTCGGCCAGTGCCATCGATGACATGCAAGCGGAACTCCGCCGTCGGTTTCTCAAAGTCCTCAAAATCGACGAATGCCGTGGGCATCGCTTGGTGCCCCTGCGCGAAATGCTGCAAAACCTGCAACAGTGATCGCTCGAAATCGGCTTGGCTGAACTTTCTGGGAACGTGCATCCATGCAACCCCCCCTTGGCAATAATTTTGACACTCCCACGCCTTCCCCCAGTCTGCGGCCGGAGCCTGCCCCTGCGCCGGCGAAAAAATTCCGCGCCTGGCTG
Source organism: uncultured Gemmataceae bacterium (assembly GCA_937949245.1). Classification (GTDB taxonomy): domain Bacteria; phylum Planctomycetota; class Planctomycetia; order Gemmatales; family Gemmataceae; genus CALEEC01. The sequence continues at coordinate 9,699 of CALEEC010000465.1, forward strand.
TGGCTGTTGCTCGCCTTTTCGGTGATGTGCAATCTGTTGTTCTGCCTGATCGGTATGGCCTGGATCGGCTCCCGTTCCCGTTCCGCCGAATTTCAGCCCCTGCAAGAACGGTTTTACGCCGGCAACGAACACGCCTCGGCGAAAATCGCTATCGTGCGCATCGAAAACGTCATTGCCGAGCCGACGCTCGTCTACCCCATGAAGCAGATCGAACAAGCGTCGGAAAATCGCGATGTCAAAGCGGTGGTGGTGCGCATCGATAGTCCCGGGGGCACCATCACCGCCAGCGAAGCTCTGCACCAGCGCTTGACCGAACTGCGCGAGGGCACCGCCCGCAAATGGAAGCCGAGCGGACCGAAACCGCTCGTCGCTTCGTTCGGCGGCTTGGCTGCTTCGGGCGGATACTATATCGCTATGCCAGCCCAACCGATCTTTGCCGAACGGACCACCCTCACCGGCTCGATTGGTGTTTACGCGGCACTGCCGAACATCGCCAAATTTGCCGAACGCAACGGCATCGAATTGGACCTTATCAAGGCCGGCGACATCAAAGCGAGCGGCTCGTTGTTCCACACGTTGACACCGCAAGAACGTCAGCCGTGGCAAGATATGGTCAACGCCGCTTACGAGCGATTTTTGCAAGTGGTCGCGGAGGGACGGGGCATCCCACCGGAGAAATGGCGTTCGGAAAAGTTGTTCGAGAAAGAAATTTTTGAATACGATGCCAAGGGGAATCGGGTGGTCGATCCCCAGGGCCAGCCGAAAAAGGTGAAATACGCGCGGGTCCGGGCTGACGGCGGCACCTTCACGGCCGCAGAAGCCAAACAATATGGACTGATCGACGAAATCGGCGATCTGTTCGCCGCCGTCGATGCCGCAGCCGGCAAAGCGGGGCTAACCGATTACCAGGTCATCGTTTACGAACGCCCCCTCAACGCTCTGGATCTCCTTTTCGGCATGCAAGCCAATTCCCCAACGCCGGCACTGCCGGACTGGTCGAAGCTATCGCAAGCGGCCTATCCCCGTCTGTGGTATTTGGCTCCCAATGCCGAAATGGCAGGAATATGGTCCTTCATTCAGTCGTCCCTATCGCCTTGAACGGGGCTGATCCGTGGATTCCGGTTTGGCACGAGGGTGGATCGTGGTTCTTGTGATGCCGTTGGGCGAAATCTGCCTCGGATGCTGGGAGTGGGGAATATGGCTCACCCTCGGGGCGATGGGAGCACCAGCAGATCCCCTGGTGCCAAAAAAGGCCGATATCTTGGCCCAACGGATCGCTTTCCTGCGTCGCATTAACGGGGACACGACGGCTTTCCAGGTCCGCGAGCATTTGGGCCAACCAGAGCGGATCTCGCGGCAACTGCTATTTCGGCAGTATCGCGAACAATGGTTTTGGCAGTGGGAAGCGCCCCCGGATCGCGGAAAAGTTCCTTCTGGTCAGGTGTTCCAAGTGCGAGTGGAATTTCACTGTAGCCCGAATCAGGAACCACGTGTCCGGTCAGTTTGGACGAATTTTCCCCTCGATGGACCGTGATTTTGCGGAAACGTAAACGACGCGATCGGCCGAGCTAGGCTGCAACGCCGATAGTGGGGTTACGTTCACGGACAAATCTGCAACTCTCCTTATGAACGATGTTTGGAATCGACCCGCCATTCCGAAAAAATCCTGCCCCTCCTGGAATCGCGAGGCAGAATTATTGGATTTTGGGTTAAGATCGTCCAGGAAATTTCGGAAGAAATTGAGGATTCACCAGATTTCTTCATGGAAGTGGTTATATTACCTACGAGGAGAACAAGTCTTATCTCCACTTGTCGAACACAGGTGTCACAGCAGCCAAGGATGCGTCGGCAACAAGAAAAGCGGATTTTCCCAAAGTCGATTTTCTGGAAATGGGAACCTTGTGGCATCTATATTGCAAATGTGGCAGTCGCCGCTTGGGTGAATGAGTGAAACTGGTGAAACAAAGGAAGGGTTATCGAGGCTCCCACGGTTGCGACCGGACGGAGGCACGACATTAAGAGAGGTGGTGAGCCATGGCACGTCGAGATGCTTTACTCAGATTGCACAAATCGTTACTGGCCCGACGACAAGAATTGCTGAAACGACTCGGGGCCGATCTGGATGACATGGGAACGCCCGAACAATCGTCGGTGACCGGTGATTCGGCCGATGCTGCCTTCGATCATACGGGTGAAGAACTTGCGTCTCAACTGGCTGAGATCGAAGCGAAAGAACTGATCCAAATCGATCGCGCGCTGATGCGTCTCAAACAAGGCACTTACGGCAAGTGCGAAGGTTGTGGGGGCAAAATCCCGGTGATTCGTCTCAATGCCTTGCCTTACTCGACGCTCTGCGTCAAGTGCCAGCGCGAAGTCGAACGCGATGCGTCTTGGCTGGAAAGCCACAACGCCAATTGGGCCAAGATTGATGAAACCACTGCGTCTTTGGAAGACCGCGAAGTCAATCTGTCCGATCTTGAGATCGATTTCACGAAGTAACGCCTGAGCTTCTTCGGTTGAGCGAAGCCCGCGACAAATCGCGGGCTTTTTTCCGTTTATAGGGCTTTCCCCGTGGCGTTTCTGAGCGATATCGCACACTTCGCGTCATGTTGGCCGCAGGTTGCCGCGTACACTTGAAGCGGAGTCGGTGGAAGTTCATGTCCCGATGACCCGATTCCCGATGGCGATCTTTCCTTTCTGCGGATTGGACACTATGAAACGCACTTCACAGACGTTGCTCTTGGGCGCATGTGCCTTTGCCGGCGGTTGGGTAGGAACGATGTCCTCGCACAATCCGCCCTTGTTGGTCGCTCAACAAGCGCCACCTCCCCCACCGATCATGCAACCTTTGACGGGCAATGGACTTAGTTCCACCAGCAGCACGCCTTATGCCGTCGCCGATCGGTTTGAGATCGTCGCCCAGCGCATTGCCCCGGCCGTCGTGGCCATTGAAGCGGTCAAATCGACGTTCAATGCCTCGGCCAGTTCCAATAAGTCGCGGTCGGTCGAAGAGTCCGGTTCGGGGGTGCTGACACGGATCGAAGGCGTGCCTGGGGTGATCGTCATCACCAACAATCATGTGGTCGCCCACTCCAAGCCAGAACAGATCACGGTACAACTCGCCGACTCCCGGCTGGTTCGGCCAACGCAGGTATGGACCGATCCCGAATCCGACATTGCGATCTTAAAGATGAACGATCCCCAACTACCGACAGCTCCTTTGGGCGATAGCGATCGCATGCGGGTCGGGCATTGGGTGTTGGCTTTCGGAAGCCCCTTTGGGCTGAATCAAACAGTGACGCACGGCATCATCAGTGCCCGCGAACGGGGCCAGATTTCCCTTGGCGCGACCATTCGCATCAAAGATTTTCTCCAGACCGATGCGGCGATCAATCCGGGGTCTAGCGGCGGGCCGTTGGTCAATCTCGATGGCGAGGTCATCGGCATCAACACGGCCATCGCTTCACAAAGCGGCAGCAACAGTGGCGTGGCCTTTAGTATTCCGATCAACTTAGTCAAGCGAGTCGCCCGACAGTTGGTCGAAAAGGGGAGCGTTTCGCGGGGATACTTGGGGGTGCAGTTGGCGGCCGCGATGGAACCGTCGGATGCGTTGCGTCTGGGGCTGGATCGTGCCCGTGGAGCGTTGATCGAAGCCGTCTACCCCGACACGCCGGCGGCCAACGCGGGATTGAAAAGTAGCGATGTCGTCTTGCAAGTCGACGGCCTGAGCATTCGCAACGAAAATCACCTCATCAACCTGATTAGCACTTTTCAAGCGGGACAACGCATTCGGCTGAAAGTCTGGCGAGATCGCCGAGAACATGAATTGGTGGCCGTCGTCGACGATTGGAACGAAGCCCAACAAAAGTTCCGCGCCAACGTGCCTTAACCCGAAACGCGCGTGCATGCTCCAGCCACGGCGTGATGTTCGCGAATGGACGCGAAGTACTCGCGAGTAAGCGAGAAGCACTCGGAAATGAGCGCGAAGTTCGCAATCGCATCCAAGCACGGCGGGCGTCAGCCCGCCGTTTGTTGCCGATCTACTGCTGGCTAGCTTTGCCGTTATCGTCCCTCAACGACGGTGCGATCCATCTACTGGCTTACCTCACGACGGTGGTGCCGGATGACGATGTCGCCGACCCAGTGACCGTGGTAGCGGAAAGGGGCGCTCGCACAATTCGTTTGCCTCGTTGAGGGTGAATTCCGAAGCCAAACGACCTTGGATCTTCCAACGCATCAACTCTTGCACCTGTTCCCACGACAACGGCCGATAATTCCAACAGTCCACCCCCACGTCGAACGACAACGACTGCGGATCTTCCGCAAGTTGGCCGTGTTCGTGTCCGTGCAGGTGCCACGAACCGTGGTGACTTTGGTTCCATGTCCGTAGCGGATAATGGCACAACACCAAACGTTGCTCGCCCAGGACCATTTCATGCAGATCGTAAGCGGCGCTGAACAAATCGGTGAAGCCGGGGTCAGTGCGTTTGTCGTGATTGCCCCAGATCAACACAATATTACGGCAAACAATCCGTTCGCGATAGGCGCGGCAACGCTCGACCCAATGTTCGCGTTCGACTCCCATGCAGAAATCGCCTAGGAAGTACAAGGTGTCTTCGGCCCCGACCACGGCATTGAGATTGGCAATCAACGTATCATCCATCTGCTGCACATGGTCAAATGGGCGATGACTGTAACGAATAATGTTGACATGGCCAAAGTGCAGATCGGAAGTAAAAAAGATCTTCATATCCTCGAACTCTCAGGAATGATAGGAAGCCATTGTACTCACCATAGAACGCATGAAAAAATCTCTTGAATCACAGACATCCTCGCTCTGGGGCAGGTTCGGTCCTCCGATAGTGGTGTGGTGTCTGTCGTGGTTGGTCGTTGCTGGGGCATTGCAACGGCAAGGGCAACCGATTTTCTCGGCCGACAGCTACGCTCGGGCTGACTCCGGGCATTATCTGTCGATCGCTCGGGATGGCTACCGTTTGTATCCGTGTCAATGCCAAATCGACGGCTTGTCGGAAGGTTGGTGCGGTACGGTGGGCTGGTTTCCGTTGTATTCGTATCTGCTGCGTGGGGGACCGTACCTGGGGCTGACGTTGGAGCAATGGGGCTGTCTGCTGACACAGACGTTTCGCTTGGGATTTCTGGGGCTGCTGTGGTCGATGCTGCACGAGGTGGCTTGGGGCCGTCGCGTGTGGTTGCTAAGTTTCGTTGGTTTTTTTCCTGGAGGAATTTACCATCACGCGATTTTTCCGATCAGTCTGCTGATTTTCCTGCACTGCTTGGCCATGCACTATGCTCTGAAGGGCAATGGGGGATGGTGTGCTCTGTTCGGCGGCTTGGCTGCGATGAGCTACTCGACGGGGTTCGTCTTTTCCGCGCCGCTGGCTTTGTGGATAGGGAGCGACCCGAACCGGCCGTTGGCACGGCGACTGTACGACTGGCTGCTGCCGGTCGCGGCCATTTGGCTGGGGTTTGCCGGGGTGTTGGCCTTGATGTACGTCGAGGTCGGACGTTGGGATGCCTTTTTTCTGGTGCAGGAAAAGTACGGCCATCAACTGACTTGGCCGCTGCGCACCTGGGAAGCCTACTTTCGCACCGTGACCGAAGTACCGGCGCAAGACAATCCGTGGTTCTGGGGGATGGTACAAACGGTGCTGATCGGGGGGGGGATGGTTTCTTGTATAGT
>CALEEC010000466.1 GCA_937949245.1 uncultured Gemmataceae bacterium
AGTGAAACCAATCCGGTAGATCAGGTAAAATATGCTGACAGCGGCGGATAATAGGATGACAAATTGGCGTAGACGTGAATATACCATGTTTGGGCGATGTTCTCGAGACAAATCAAGTATGGAATGGGCCACTCTGAGACGAATAACTTTTAAAAAATGTTTTGGGTGATTCCGAAGCCAAGTAGGTTTGGCTAACTGTGGCATAATCTATTTATTTAGTGGGTATCCTCCCAAAGTTTGCTCCTGCAATACTTACCTCATTGATTGTAGTTGATCTCCTCGCCTACGCAATCCTGAAGAGATAGCTTAAGAAGGGCACTTGCCCCAATGATGCACATTCCATGAATGGAGACGATTTTATGAACTTGTCCGATTGGTTCGAGCCATCGGATCGTGAGGTTGGTGCTGTCATTTTTGATGCGGTCGGGACACTGCTTCATCCTAATACTGCCGTCGCTGACATATATGCTCGGATAGCCGGTAAATGGGGCAATCCACGAACGGCTGTGGAACTTCAACCCAGATTCTATCGAGCTTTCCAATCCGAGGAGGAGGTAGATCGGCAATCGAACTGGAGGACGAGCGAAGCACGAGAAATAGCTCGGTGGAAATCGATCGTTCATCAGACGATTGAGCCGACGCAAAATGCCGAGCATTGTTTCCACGAGCTTTACGATCATTTCGGACACGCCACAGCCTGGAAACCGGCACCACAGGTCGGTTCCTTGCTGCGCCATCTTGCCGGTGCTTCCAAGCGTTTGGGGATTGCTTCCAATTTTGATGTACGCCTTCTGCAAATCCTACAAGGAATGGAGGAACTTGAATTGGTTCGTCCACCGCAGGGAATTTGCTTGATTTCTTCACTGATCGGTTGGAGAAAGCCATCTCCTCATTTTTTCCAGTGCTTGATTCAAGCGGTCGATTTGCCGCCGCAGGCGATCTTGTTTGTCGGCGATGATCTGCACAACGATTATTTGCCCGCTCAGCAAGCCGGACTGCGTGCAGTGTTGGTCGATCCGCGGGATCGGTTTCCCAACGTGCCGCGACGGATTCGTGACTTGACGGAACTGTTTTGTTGGTAACTTATTCCTGAAAAGCGAACCGATTGGTTACAATAATAGGACAAGGAATTTTTCAGGACCGTAAGCAATCGATGAACCGGAGAGGAACCATGCAGCGGGAGTCACTTCTTGTAGCCGATGCCGCAGCACCACCAACAGTGTTCCTCGATTGGGCCATTTATCTTCCATTTCCAGCCAACATCATAGCTGGTTTGGCTCTATTCGCTGCTAGTGCAACCTTGTTTCTTTGGCTGCGACGACGCAAGGGGCGGATCGGTTGTCTGACTGTGATGCTACCATTGTATCTATATGGTTTTGGCAACGTCGCCATTGTGATTTTTGCCTGGACAGTGCTCCGCGAACCTCGACAACCGCCGCCTCTCCCCTATGACTCTCCCTCCCAAGAATCGACTACCCCCGAGTTAGCACCGATGCCCAAGGTGGAAACTCCTGAAGCCATCGAGGCGAAGCCGTAAATCCCTGTTGGAGTATCATGTTGGACCAGAGGTTTTGAGATGAAGCGAATGAGGTTGGGGGTTCGTATCGAATCCCTGGGACTGCCCTTTCGCCGCGCTTTACAGGAAGTGGCGCGGTTTGGTGCATCGGGAATACAAATCGATGCCGTGGGAGACTTTTCGCCCAACCGACTGAGTGAAACCGGCTGTCGCGATCTGCGTCATTTGTTGCGATCGTATAACCTCGAACTGACCGCACTCAACTGCCCCTTGCGGCACGGCCTTGATGTGGCTGATCATCTAGATCAACGGATTGACTTTCTTCGCCAAGCCATGTCGCTGGCCTTTGAATTAGGTCCACGGCTCATTGTCGTGCCTGCTCCCTGCGTTCCTACGGAAGATGCTGCCGACGCCGGCCGGTGGGATCTACTGCGGGATGTGCTGACCCGGTTGACGCAGTTTGGTGATCGCATCGGTACATCCATTGCTTTGGAAGCCGGCCTCGATCCGGGCAGCCGATTGCGGGACTACTTGCAGACTTTCGATACCGGCAGTTTGGGGGTACAATTCGATCCTGCCAATTTCTTGTTGCACGGCCACGATCCGTTAGCCACGGTGATGGAATTGCATGGCAAAATCTTGCATGTCCAGGCTCGCGATGCCCGCCGATTGCGGGCCAATCGCGGGGCCGAGGAAGTCATGCTCGGGGCGGGGGATATTGAATGGCTGGGGATGATCGCATCCCTTCAAGCGATTGAATATTTCGGGTTCCTGACCGTCGCACGGGAGTCGGGAACCTCTCGGCTCAACGATGTGGCGCAAGGAATCGCTTTCCTGCGCCGGTTGATCGGCTGAAATAATCGGACTGCTGCAGAAAAAGTTCGACTCCCTCTTGCAACAGTCCGATGCGCTCCTGAAACCACCGACTTCCTCCACGATGGGGTTGCACCGTTGATCCTCAGCGGTGACGGCTCACCGTTGATCCTGAGGCGATGGACGGAGGTATTTCAACAGAGTCTTCACGTCGTTCTCATTGACGGAACGATAGCCCAAGCTGGCAATGATTTTTTGCCGATGGACGGCAACGACGGTCAATCCCGCTTCAGGATGAATGCCCCAATCTTTAGGGCCAGAGGGATCATCCGCAAAGAACCCCAAGGTCGTCGCTTGAAATTGAAGGGATTGTTCGACCTTGGGAAGGTAGTCTTTCGTGGAATCCGCGTTTTCGGTCAACCAAACGGCTACGAGCAAGGGGTTCGCTTCCCAGGTGGCCAATTCGCTGTCTAGCTTCTTGAGGTAGCGAGCTGTCGGCCTGGCCCAGGCGGCCGCGGGAATGAAGGCATACACCGTGAGGAGGTCTTGGCGTTCAGCGGGCATATTCACCTTCTTCGTTTTTCCTTCACCGACCATCATCGTTAGCGGCAATGGGGGGACGGGGGCTCCCGCTTTAGGCCCCGATGTAAGATCACCATCAGCGACCAATGAGAAGTTCAGCATTGCAAAAGTCATGAGGGGATGCACGATCATTCTCCAAAAGCGGGCTATTCTGTTGCGTTGGCGGTTCCGCTAGGATATAACTTAGATCAAACATGTCGAATCCACGGAGAGTTTTTCATGAGTTGGCAGCTTGGGTCGAATCTGTTGATCGCTCTAGTGCTATCTGCGGGAGCGGTTTCTACTCTCGGGGCGGCACCCGTTGCCAAGAAAAACACCTCTGCTTCCAGCACATCCGCTACCGAAGCGATTCGTAAAGCTCTCGATCAATCCGTTTCCTTCGACTTCGCGGAACAACCGATTCATCAAGTTTTGCAGCAAATTGCAGAACAACAAAAAATCACCATTGTTCTGGATCGCCAATTGTTCCATCAGCTGGGGGTCGATCCGAATGAAGTGTTTGTTCAACTCCAGGTCAAGAATGTCAAACTTAGAAACGCTTTGCGAACCATGCTGAATCCCTACGGCTTGCATTTTGCGATTGTGGGAGATTCGCTGCTGATAACCTCGGAAGAGATGGCGTGGAATCGACAATTTCGCCAGCGAGTGAACATCGAATTGGAAGCGGTTCCGTTGGGGAAAGCCTTGAAAGATCTCAGTCGAGAGACGGCCACCAATATCGTCCTCGATCCGCGCAGCTTGAAATTGGCTCAGACGCCTATCAGCTTAGAGTTGGAAGATGTGCCCCTGGAAAGTGCGGTTCGCCTGATTGCCGAGGTAGCCGGATTGAAACCTGTCCGCGTCGGCAACGTTTTATTCGTGACGGCTGAGGAACGAGCCGACAAACTCAAAGTCGATAGCGAACAACCCCTGGCACCTTGGTTTGCTCCGCGAACGGATAGCGGGGGACCTGGGATGCCCCTTCCTCCCCTGGGACCGGGGAATCCACCCCCTCCTCCAGGAGTCGTTCCGGGAAACATGCCACCCGCTCCAGGGATCGATCCGATGAACAACGACCGCTGACCAAGAAGGATTGACGGCGAATGCGGGAAGGTCATTCGCCAGGTAACCAAGTCTTGGGAACAGCGTCAGACGATGACCCAAGAACGGATAGGGGCGAATCCATGCGAAAGCAGCTGCGGTTCATAGTTCCGCTGTTGGGAATGCTGTTGTGGGGGTGTGCGAAAAAATCGGTCGAGATTGCCGATTCAACCGCCGAATCGGCCACTGCGACCGTGCCGGGAACCACCACTTCGGATACCCATGCTTCCGTCCCGCAAAGTTCAGGCACCACTCGGGATGCAACGAATTCCTCCCCCCGCAATCTACCGATCGATGCCACGGGAACGTTCGCTTTTTCGCAAGATGAGTCGGGCCGGTTACTCGATCAACTGCTGCCGCCTCGGGGGCCGAGTCGATTGCCACCAGCACCTAGTCAGGGACCCACGGAACGAACTCCAATGCCTGCGATCTGGAAACCCACATTGGGTCTGCCGATGCAAGAACTCAGTCCCCCGAGCATTGGTTTTCCTTCCCGAGCATTGGTACGCCCAGCGTTGCCGATGGAGACGATGCCTGCGGAAGTTCTCTTGGCCCGAGGCGATTTGCCCCAGCGTGATGCCTTCCCGCTTTTGCCCGTCGTTCGCGTCTACGAACGCAATCCCCACGAGACGATTCCGTTACCGACCTTGGCCAAACCCTCGATCGATCGTGCCTCCTTGGAAGATCCCACCGGTGAATTTTCCTGGAAACAGACCTACGGCGCTGCCATCCCTTATCGGACCAATACGGCACCTTATCAACGCATTGACTTGCCGAATCCCTTTGAATTTGCCGAGAACCTACGCGTGCAGCCCCAACCGGCCGAACTGTCGAACTTCCCTTTGTTTACCATGCCGAAGCCATGAAACCTCACAGCAAGGGACTGGCGAGGTTCGCTTGCTGTGAACTCCCACACTGCAACCCACCGAATTTGGCAAACTTCTGGACGATTTACCCAGTCGCGATGCTAGGTGCCCTATCTGGAAAGCAGGCGAAGAAAAGAAATCGTTCAGCGAAATTCGCCGCTAACATCCTCCCGAGGGGATCTCGCTACAATGCACTAGGCGAGATTCCTTGGGGAGAAACCAAACATGCATGGGCAAAGAGTGCGTTGGCTCATTCTGATAGGCTTGGTTTCGTGTTTAATCATCGCCGGCGTGGTTTGGCAGAACTTGCAACCGCAAGAGCCTAACCTTGAAGGTCGGCCATGGTCGGTCGTCTTGGCCGATCTACAGGCCAACGATCCCCAAACGCGATTACATGCCGTCCGAACTTTGGGACGATCCGGTCGTGCCGAAGCGGTGGCACCTCTGCGGCAAGCGATCCAAGATCCCGATTCCGAGGTTCGCTTGGACGCTGTGTGGGCGCTAGGAGAACTGGGGCCATTAACCCCCGATGCCGAGTCGGGATTAACGACGGCACTGCATTCCGACGATCCTAACCTCCAACGACAAGCGATCATTGCCATCGGCAAGTGGGGACCAAACTTCGCCCATTGGACCGCAGAACTTCTTCCTTTCCTGGCCCATTCCGATGAAGAGATTGCTTGGCACGCGGTGAAAACTCTGTCGGCCATTCAACTAACCCCTACCGATTGGCTCGGCATGGTGCAAAAGTGGTTGCGTTCCGAATCCGTGGAGCAGCGTTGTCGGGCAGTGTCCCTGGTGGGGCGTTGGGGCAGCAACTGCATAGAACTATTGCCCGAACTGCGTCGTTTGCTCCACGATACTTCTTCCGAAGTACGCGGGACCGCCGCGTTGGCATTGGCCCGCTGGGGTGATCGTGCAAGTCCGGCAGCCGAAGACTTGGCCCGCTTGCTGAATGATCCAGAAATGCGGGTGCGATATTTGGCCGCTCAAGCGTTAGCGAGTATCGGAAATCGCTCCCCGGAGATTCTCGACGCCCTCCAAAAAACTGCGGAGGAAGATGAAACCTATGCTGTCCGAATCGCCGCTGGGCGATCTTGGGAACGCTTGCGTCAGCCGCAGCAGTAGTGAGATACGCTCCCCGGGGGGGCCGATCGCGATGGACACGCCCCGCATGCCAGCGAACGTTCGGTTTGGATCAGATCCAAGTGGGTGCGAAATACGCGAACGCCGGACTTTAGAGCAGCAGCAACACGGTGAGAACTACCGATGCGAAAACAAATCCCTCTTGGCGGCACTTTTGCCAAGAGGGAAGGTGGGACATCAACATTGTTGGCGAGAAGCGAGTTCCATCGACACCGCGTTGGCAGCGAGCGAGATCAATCCACCGTCAGCGTCGAGAGGTAGTTTTCATAGGTCACCCGAGCGCGATGTTCGGCTTCTTGCAAGTCGCGCAACTTGCTGTGCAACGTGTCCATCTCTTTCTCTTGATCGTC
>CALEEC010000467.1 GCA_937949245.1 uncultured Gemmataceae bacterium
AATTGAATACCGCTGAGCGGCAAAGGCAACCGAACCGGACCGGGACGGGTGACGGCTACCAAGTAACGTGCCTCGAACAACGCGGTCACATCACCCAATTGGCCTTCGTAGTGGGCTTCCAACACCATCGCCGCGGGAGTCGGTAGCGGAGGTTGGGCCAACGTTCGCAGACGGTCGATCAGTTCCAGTGGGGCGAGCACCGTCGTGGGAGTAGGATCATCCGCGGCTCGCGGCAACAGCCATACGGTGAACCCTTCGGGAGCCGATGCCGGTGCCTGGGTTTGCGACAATGCACTGCCAGCAATCAGTAATAGCAAAGCGGCTGCACCGCGCATCGCAGTACCGATCAGACGCGAACTACCCGACGCTGCGATCCGCGGCTGGGCGAGTCGAGGAGCCAGCAGCACCAAAGCCGCGGCGACGATCAAGCCGGTCAACAGCGGCCCCCGAGCCAGTTCGCGTAACCCCAACGGCAGAGTCAGGTAGGCGCATCCGGCCAAGCCAATCCACACCAGCAGTAGCAATTTTCCCAGTCGCCGGGTGCGATAAGCGATCGCTCCGCTGACACCCAAGAGAATGGCCGACAAAACCCAACTCGCCCGGGCCAAACTGCGGGTTTCGGTCACCACGCAGGTCGATCGTCCCAGATCGTCCCGCCACAGGGTCCATCCCGCAGGCAGATGCAGCCAATCGCGGGGCGCGTTGCCCAGCGACACATCGGCATCTTGCAGCCAATCGGCCAGCGTGCGGAAACGGCCAGTAGCATCGTGACCGGCGCGCGTAGCCTGGGTCAGGGCCGCTTGGAGCGATCGCGGCAGATCCTCGGTTTCTTGACGTGCTTGCACTTGCCAGACACTCAACTGCCGAGGCGTGGTCAGCAATATAGCCGAGCCAACCGGCTGTGCCGTCAAACCGAACGCTTCCCAAGGAAAGGCGACCGTCGCGGGGGTCGTCGTTGTCGCGGCCGAAGTCGCGCCCGAAGGCGTGGTCATAGCGGCAGGCGTCGTCAGAGGTGTCGTTGTAGCCGTCGTCGAGGCCGAGGAAGGCTTCGCAGCCGGGGGAAGAGCCGGCCGATGGTGCGGTCGCAACTGCAATTCGCGGAGGGCTTCGGTATCCACGATTAGCACATCGCTGTTGCCTGGGCGTGTCGCCCAACGGATCAGGCGTTCGGCCAGAGAACCATCTCCCAGTTCGCCGGTGGGAAGCAGGGGCCGCTCGGGCGGCAATTCACCGAGCAACTCCCGCAGTTCGCGACGCCATTGGGCCGGCAAAGCCGGTAATCCTACTGCCGCGGTGTTTCCCGGAAGTGGCTCGTAACGCTGGGGGTCGCGAGGGCCGACTCCGGGGGGAAGCAGCCAGTAGCGCCGCAGCGAGCGCAAAGGAACCGCAGGTTCGGGAGCCGGTGCCGACAAGGTTTCACTAGGCCAACCCCGACTTCGCGGTAAGCGATAGACGACTTCGATCCACTGCCAATCCGCTTGCCCATCAACCGGCAGAAGAACGACGACATTCAGCGGGCCGCGTTCGATCCGAACCATCGACGGATCATCACGACCGTCTACACGCGCCGAGACCACCGTTGCTTCCGCCGTCAGCCGCAAGCGAAATTCGCGTTCCGGCCACCCCGCGACGCGGAGTTGGAACTGACACCGCAACGCCTCTGGCTCCAACGTCACTGCCAACACCGCACCATCCATGCGTGCCTGAGCATAACTGCGGACAGGTTCCCCGCGATCCAACATCAAGCCGAAGGGGGCCGAACCGTAACGGAAACTGTCGGGCCGCGATGGGTTGGGCTGCATGCCGAAGGGTTGGATCATCCAAGTGCGATCGCTCGGCGAGCGTTCGATCGTCACAGTCCCCTCATGCCGTTCGGCCTCTAGCACCACGGGCAGCGGCACCGACACCGGCCAACGCGTCGGCAACGGAGCCAAGGTCGTCAGTCCCCGGGCGGCTACTGCCGACAGCGGCCCGCAAGCGGCCAGCAATGCCGACAATTCCACGGCTGCCCGATCATTCTTGCTGACGAACAACGGCTCGTAGACCGCTTCCAACACCAACGGTTCCTGCAACGGTCGCAGAAATTTGAGTTTCCACCAATTGCCCTGTACCGATTGCACCGCGGCCCAAGTGGACAGTCCCTGCCACGGAGTACGACTCGCCAACACGCTGAGCATGGCCATGGCCTTCCACTGAGGCAACGGTTGAATCGTTTCCACGCTGTTGTTGCCCCGCAAGGGACGCCAAGTCCAAGGGACCGAAGCGGGCGCGGTCGAACGAAGAATCACTTCCGACAATGCCCCTGCCTTGGGATCGAGCGTCAATTGGCTGCGCACGCGCACCCGTTCGCCAAACACCGAGACGGTCGAATCGCAACTGCTGACCAAACGCAACGGCCGACTGCTCAGCAGCAAGGCACCTTCGACACTTTGGCCGCGATGCTGGTAGTGAAACACCGTATCGGTTTCCCGCTCGCGTCTGAATTTCGCCAAAGGCAGCCAAGAAATGCCGATGTGTTCACTCAACCAAGGCGCGGGCATGGCCGAAGCACGGAACGCGGAACTGACTCGAATGCGATAATCGCCTTCACGATTAGCGCGTCCCAACGGGGTGACTTCGGGGAACGGCAAGGTCACGCGGATCGGCTCGCGTTCCGCCGGACAATGCAACGGCAACTTGGGCGCTGCCCCTTTGAGGTGCAACGTCACAGGGAGCGTAGTTCCCGTAGTCAGCGGCTTGGCCAGGTCGATCACGAGCACGTTTTTCTCAATGGTCGTGTCAGCCAGCAGATCGCGGGGATTCGCTTCGAGATGTTCCAAGTCGTAGTCGTTGGGCAAAGCCAAGCGAATCTGATACAGCGTTCCCCGGGTTGGTTCGATGGTCAGTTGACTAGTCAAGCGGGAGCGATCGGCTTCGATGGTCCAATCGGTGTGTTGCAGCACGCGATATTCCGGTCCCGGCGTGGCCAAGCGGGTCGTGGGACGAGGCCAAGGTTCGTTCGCCGTGCTGGCAAGCCCGGTTTG
>CALEEC010000468.1 GCA_937949245.1 uncultured Gemmataceae bacterium
ATCGCTATCCGGTGACCTTCGACGGTCCCCGGCATGCGGCCGTCGATCCGGCCTTGGTGGCGTTCACCCAAGAGCAGTGGTTCCCGCAAATCCAGCACCGGCTGCGGCAGTCGGCGAAGCTGGAAACCTTCTGGTATGGCAATTTTTCGGCCGACCGTACCCGTTGGGAAATGCCCGAAGCCTTGCCCCGCTACAGCACGCAATACTTCGCCCTGACCGGACGCCTCGGCATCTTGTGCGAAAGCTACTCGTATGCTCCCTTCGCGCAACGGATCGCTGCGAGCAAGGCATTCACCCGCGCCTGCATCGAGTTGGCTAGCGAGCAGCGTAAGCAACTACAGACCTTGCAACAGCAAGCACAACAGGCCAGCGGCCGGGTCGTACTGCGCCAGAAACTGACGCCCTGGGGCAAAGAGCCCCAAGTGACCATCAGGGGCTTCGTCGAACAGGTGCGCGACGGTAAGACTGTTGCTACCGATCAGCCGAAAGATTACACCGCGACGCTGGTGGGCAAAGCCGAAAGCGTGCTGTCGCAGCCGCTGCCTCGGGCGTACTTGATCCCGCCACGATACACCTCGGTGGCACAATTGCTGCAACGGCACGGCATTCGCGTCGAAGAATTGCGGGAAGATCTGGAGTTGGAAGTCGAGTCGGCCATCGTCACCGAAGTGCATCGGCAAGCCAACCAATTCCAAAAGCATCATCTAGTTCGCCTGGAAACTCGGAACGAAAAACGCCGCGAACGTATTGTCGCAGGTGCATTCTTCGTGCCGACTGATCAGCCATTGGGCGTATTCGCTAGCTACTTGCTCGAACCGTTGGCCGAAGACGGGCTGACGGCCTGGAATTTTTTCGATGACGCTCTAGGGGGCGGCCAAGCCCATCCGGTCGCTCGTCTGCTGCATCCGGTGCCGATGATTCGGGGGTTGCCACGACCATTGCCGGAAGATCGAACGCTCCAGCGAATCGTTACTGTCGATGCCTTCCTCGGCCAGGCTCCCCCACCGAAGTTCGACGAGGTCTTGGCCCATTCGTTCACCTGGTTGGACGCCGAGCATTTCTTGCAGCCTAAAGAGGGCCGACTGTGGAAGATCCATGCACGTACCGGGCAGGCCACCTTGTTTGTCGATCCCGACAAACTCCAACAATCGCTGGCGTTACGCAAAGATATCCCCGACAACGTGATGCGCCAAGTGCCTAAGCAAGTCCATTTCACGATGAATCCGCAGCGGACGGCCGCGCTGCTGACGGTCCGCGGCGACCTCTACTGGCTGCCGTTCGATGGCTCGCCCGTGCGACGCTTAACGCAATCGGAAGGTGGCAAAGAGTTTGTCACCTTCAGCCCTGATGGCCAAAAACTGGCGTTCGTTCGCAAAGGCAACCTGTTTGTGGTCGATGTCGAAACCGCGAAAGAAACTCGGTTGACGCACGACGGCAGCGACTGGATTCTCAACGGCCGGGCCGACTGGGTCTACGAAGAAGAGATTTTCGACCGTCACGGTCAAGCGTATTGGTGGAGTCCCGATTCGCAAGCGATTGCCTACCTGCGCTTCGACGATCGCCAGGTGACCAAATTTCCGATCGTCGATCAGACCGAGTTGTTCGGCCGACTGGAGCAGATCGCCTACCCCAAAGCAGGAACAGACAATCCCCGGGTCGAAATCCGCGTGGTAGACCTGCGCAAAGCCGGTGAGTCGATCGCCTTGGAACTGCACGGCTACGATCCGGCCGATACCTTGGTCGCACGTCTCGGCTGGACGCCGGACAGCAGCCAAGTCGTCGCGGTGGTGATGAATCGCATTCAGACCTGGCTCGATGTTTGCCTCGCTCCGCGTAGCGGCGGCCGACTACGCCGATTGCTGCGCGATCAGACCAAGGCTTGGGTCGAAGATCCCGGCGAGATCCGCTTTCTGCCGGACGGTTCGTTCGTGATGACCAGTGAGCGCACTGGTTGGCGTCATCTGTTGCACGTTAGCAAAACCGGGGAGACGATCCGACCAATCACCCAGGGCGAATGGGAGGTGCGTTCGGTGCTGCGGCTAGACGCCGCGAGCGGTTGGATCTGGTTTACCGCGACTCGCGATGCGAGCAACGCCGAGAACCTGTATCGCGTCCGCCTCGACGACGGCTTGGTCGAACGTCTCACGACGGAAGAGGGCCAGCACGTCGTGACCTTGGCTCCGCAAGGAGAGTTGTTCATCGATCGCAACAGTGCTATCGATCGACCGACGCAGGTGCGTTTGTGCGACAGTGGCGGACGCACCCTGCGTTGGCTAGACCGCAACCCCGTTTACCTGCGGGAGGAATATCGCTTTACCCCGATGGACCGGGTGCGTATCGCTACGCCGGACGGCTTCACCTTGGAAGGGCTGCTGATTCGCCCGGCTCATTTCGATGCCGCGAAGCGTTACCCGGTGTGGCTGCGCACCTACGGCGGGCCGCGGACTCCCGATGTGCGTGATGCCTGGGAGAATGGCCGAGTCTTCGACCAGGCGTTGGCCAACTTGGGGTTGGTCATCTTTCATGTCGATCCGCGTAGTGCCAGTGGCAAAGGGGCCGTCTCCGCTTGGTCGGCGTATCGACAATTGGGCGTGCAGGAACTGAAGGACATCGAAACCGCGCTCGATTGGCTGGCGCAAAAACCATATGTGGACATCCACCGCGTCGGCATGAGTGGCCACAGC
>CALEEC010000469.1 GCA_937949245.1 uncultured Gemmataceae bacterium
GTAGCGTATTGGCCTTAGGGGCGCCGGAAGCGAGTCCGCGAGGTTGGCCGATCGCGATTCGTCATCCGAACCGACCGGAACGCTCCTTAGGGATCGTTTACCTGCGGGATCGGGCCTTGGGCACCTCCGCAGCGACGTTCCAGTTCTTCGAGCATCGCGGTCGCAAGTATGGTCATATTCTTGACTCACGGAACGGCCAACCGGCACAAGGTATGGCCTTGGCCTCGGTGGTGGCTCCGACCGCGGCCGAGGCAGATGCGCTATCGACGGCATTTTTCGTGCTGGGCGTCACCGCGGCTCAGCGATATTGTCAATCTCATCCGCAAGTGGGAGCAATCCTCCTTGCCGATGCCGAAGACGCTCCACCGATCGTCCTCGGTCTGGATGCATCCGAATGGTTCCCGGCGATTACCGATTCGCCTGCCGAGTCGGTTTTATGAGAGTACGCGTATGCTGCGTTCGACCATCCTCTGCCTCGTCGCGTTGCGTTTGGCCATCGGCTGGCATTTTCTGGTCGAAGGCTATGAGAAGGTTCGCAAAACCTACGCCGGTCCCGGCGACCTGAGCAAACCATTCACCAGCGAAGGCTACTTCCGCAACGCGGATGGTCCGTTGGGGGAACTGATGCGGCAACGGCTTTCCGACCCCCACCGCGAGGCGTTAGCCCTGCTGACGCTCAAGCCTGGCAACACTGCGGGCAAAGAACGCATTCCCGACGCTCTCGAACAGCAGTGGAACGACTACTTCGCTCGCTTTGAGCAACATTTCGCCCTCAGCCCTGAACAGAAGAAAATCGCCCAAGCCAAGCTCGATCAGGCGAAGGAAGATGTCGTCCAATGGTTGTTGACCGGCACTAAAGAAGTCAAAAAAACTTACCCCTCCGGCACGGTCGAGATCAAACAGGCCACCGATGAGCGCATCCGCGAATACCAACTGAAGCTCCAAGAAATCGCCGATCTGATCAGTCGCCGCGAACCGAGCATGTTCAACAAGGACGTGGAAAAGAAACGCTTGCCCACCGCCAAAGCCGACGCGGACAAAATGCGCAAAGAGTTGCTGGAGGACCTCGACGAACAGACCAAGCGGATGAAAGAACGCCTCATCGACACCTTCCGCGATGGCATGCCCACCTTGCCGTTGGGCAAAGACCCCAGAGCCCTGTCGAACGACGCGATCTTGGCCTTGGTCAAACTCGACAACGAGAATTTGCCCAAGGAGGTCGTCGTCGCTTGGGACGCTTACGCCGCCCAGTTCGCGACCAACTTCAAGTTGAGCAAAGAGCAACAAGCCGACCTGAAAAAACGCATCGAGAAAGCGAAAACCCTCTACATCCGCTGGTTGTCGAATCAAGACGAAACCACCGGCACTCCGTTGCCGACACCGGAAGTGACGAAGTTGATCCAGAACTTCGAGAGTCTGCATCGGCAAGCGACCGGTCAACAACCCGTCCCCACGACGACGCCCGACGGCAAAAAATGGGACATGGCCAAGGTCCAAGCCTACTTGGCAGAGTATCGCGAAGAATTGCTCAAAGGATTGCAACGGCAGCAAAAGAACTTTGTCGACTTGCTTGACATGGTGCTGACGCCCGAACAACGCGAAGCGACCGTTCCGCCGGCCAAGAAACCCACCGTCACCGACAGTCCTTTCTTCGATTGGGACTACAACCCTCAGCATTGGACCTTGGTGGACTGGGTGGACTGGGGGACTCGCTGGGGACTGCTCATCATGGGGGCGTTGCTGCTGCTGGGTTTGTTCACCCGCACCGCCGCGCTGGCAGCCGCGTTGTTCCTGTTGATGACTTACCTGACGGTTCCGCCTTTCCCCTGGTTGTCGGCCCCGCCAAATCAGGAAGGCACTTATTATTACGTCAACAAAAATACCATCGAGATGCTCGCCTTGCTGGTGCTGCTAACGGTGCCCAGTGGTCGTTGGTTCGGCGTGGATGCGATGCTGGCTTATTGGGCCGAAGGGCGTCGGTTGCGTCGTGCCCAGCGGAAAGCAAATGCGGCCGCGACCACAGCCCCGGCCAAACCGACCTCGGCTCCTTCGGCCAAGGCTTCGACTTCCGACAGTGACGCTGGGACAGGGTCGATCGTTTCCCGTTCCCCCGGCGCGACGGTGTACACGCCCCGCCAGGATTCTTGACCGAACCATGCATGCCCCAGCATCGGCATGACACTGCGAAACTTGCACGCAGGAGCATGACCAGACTGAACTAACGGAACGAGTTTCTCTCGCCTGCGTGCCCCAGAAGTGATTTGTCTCCGGTTCCTGAGAAGCCGCGTTTTTTCCTACGGACTCGAATGCGAGATCGATCATGGCGCTTGATTTAACAGCCGAACAAAAAGAATACGGCAAAGCCAACTTCCAGGCAGTGACCGAAGGTCTGACCCGACGCGGCTTTATGAAAAGCATGGCCGCGAGCGGGGGGGCGATCGTGGCGGCTTCCGCCGCAGTTTATTTCGGCTACGAAAGCATTCGCGGCAAACCCGTCAAAGCCGCTCTGATCGGCGGCGGAGACGAAGGAGGGGTGCTCGTCAACGAACATAACCCCGAATATCTGCAAATCGTTGCCGTGGCAGATCTTCGGCCTTCCAACATGAAACGCATCTTCGAGGGCGACCCCAAAGCGATGCAGGTGCGCAAAGGGCTGAACAACGTCTACGGCCCCGGAGACGCGGCCAAGATTCGCAAGTACACCGACTACAAAAAAATGCTCGATGAGATGGACAAAGAGATCGAAGCCGTGGTTATTGCCACGCCGCTGAACACGCACGCCCCGATCGCCATCGAGTGCATGAAACGCCGCAAGCACGTCTTGTGCGAAAAACTGATGGCCCGCACTATCGCCGATTGCAAGGAAATGATCAAGACCGCCAAGGAAAACAACGTCATCCTGTCGATCGGCCATCAACGGCACTACAGCATGTTGTACGCCCATGCGGTGGAAACCATCAAATCGGGAGTACTAGGCGACATCAAACACATTCGCGCTTTGTGGCATCGCAACTTCTCTTGGCCTTGGCCGGACGACCTGAAAACTCGCGAAGGCTGGTCGGCCAAGTACCCCCAACCGTACTACCGTGATGGTTGGTTCCCGCCGATCCTCGACATTGACGCGGAGAGCGAGCAACTGCAAGCCGATCTGAAAGCGGCCGGCTTCAAGAATTTGGAAGAACTGGTCCGTTGGCGTTTGTACAACCGCACCGGTGGCGGTCTGATGGCCGAACTCGGCAGCCATCAACTCGATGCCTGCTCGATCTTCCTGGGCAAAGTCAAACCACTGACGGTGACGGCCGTCGGAGGCAAACACCTGTTTGGCCCCAAGAAAAACGATCGTACCTCCGATGACCATGTCTACGTCATCTACGAATTCCCCGGCAAGAACCATCCGAAAGGCCCCCATCAAGGAACCGATGAAAATGACATTGTCGTAGTCACCTACTCCTCGATCTGCTCGAACGGTTTCGAGTCCTACGGCGAATGCGTCATGGGCACCCGCAGCACCATGATCGTCGAAAGTGAAGCGTCGGTGTTGCTGTATCCCGAGAAAGCGCCGGGCAAAGCAGGTTCGCCGCGAAGCATGCAAATGACCGTGACCACGGTTGGAGCCGGCAAAGCGGCCGTGGAATCGACCTCGACCTGGGGACCGGGGGGGGCAGCCGCGGCGGCTCCCTCGGGGGCAGCCGGTGGCCCCAGTGCCGGACCCATCAGTCGGGGATACCGCGAAGAGATGGAAGACTTCGCCTACTGCATCCGCATGTGGGATCAGGCCATGAGCAGCGATCGACGATTGCCCCGCTGCCACGGCGAAGTTGCGATGGCCGATGCCATCGTTGCCCTCACGGCCAACTTGGCCATGAACCCGAAGAATCCTCCCAAGATTGCCTTCGAGGCCGATTGGTTCGATCCGAACAAGCCCGACGCGGTGCCGGAGAAGAAGTATCAGGCCATCCTCGACGATCCGCCGTTGGCCTAACCGAGGACAACACACAGCATGAAGTCCGACCACGATATGCCGGGAGCGACATCGACGGCTTGCTCCCAGTCCTCAGCTTCCCGAATTCTGGGGCCGTGGTGGCATCGGCTCATCCTTCTGGCGTTCGTGGCCTTCGGCTTGGGGACGTACTTCGCGTTGTATTCCCCGCCAGGCATGGTCATTATCGCAAGCAACGATCCCACGGTCCGACTTCGCCTCAGGTCGGCCGATCACATCATCGTTAGCCACTTAGCCCCGGTACGACTTCCCCTGCCTCCGGGGCATTACCAGGTTGAAATCGCCCACGCTCCCCCCGGCACCCGGTTGTCGACCGAACAATTTACCCTCGACCGCCGAGGCCGAGCGTTCATTTTCGTCACCACGCCCCAGCCGAGATCCCCGCAATATTAGAGTAATTTCAAGGTGGTGTAGCAGTCACAAGTCCTCGGTGGAGTTATTTCCTTTCGCTCAGAATGGTGAGGGTCTTTTTCGCTTGTTCCATCACTTCCTTGCGTGGATGATTGAATTTCGCCAGTGTCGCGATGTTTTCTTTGACGCCCCAGGTTTCGAGAGCTTGCATGGCGAGTTGGATGGTCACCGGATCGATTTTGCGTTGAATCAACTCGTCCAGCGTCTGAGCGACCCGCCGTTGCACTTTGGCCTGGACCGGCAAGCTGAGGATCTCTTTGACCGCGGCTTGGGTGATGGCAGCTTTGGCATCGGCGTCGCTAGGATTTTCCAGATCGTCCAAGTGCTGCTCGAAGATCAAGTCCGGCGGCAGGTGAAAATCGGCTACCAACTTCCGCGCGGCTTCTCGGACCATCGGGTTGGGGTGATTGTAGTAGCGCAAGGCTTCGTAGCGTGCGAATTCAGGACCACAGCCACGCAGGGCGGCCGCGGCAATTTCCACCAAGTTGGGATGCCGCATCAGATCGCCGATCAACTTGATCCCGCGTTCGTCGCGTAGACTGGCCAACGCCGCGATCAACGCCTCGATCATTTCTTCGTTGCCTTGGGGTTTCTTGGCCAGTTCGTTGCCGTAATCGAGCAACGCCTTCATCGACTCGGGGCGACCCCAGATCTGCAAGACACGCAGAGCCGCCTTTTTCAGCATCGGATCTTGCAAAGCCAACGCTTCCTCGCAGGCTTTGGCTACCTGGGCATGCACCGCGGGGTCGAAGTAGGAGTTGGCCAATTGATTCAATCCTGCAAGCCGCATTTTCACATCGCGGGAGTTAAGGTTCTTGACCCCTTGAGCGATCTTTTGCTTGTCTGGTTCGGGAATATCTTCCGTCAGCGGAATACTACCGACCAGCGCGGTCGATTTCACCTTCCCGCCCGAGAACGACAGCATGGCCGGCTTGCCACCGATGATCCAGCCGTCGAGGGTTTCGCCATCGACTTCCATCTTCCGCGGCGGACCTAACAACGCGACGACCTCGGCTTGGGGCATGCCTACTTTGATCTTGGCCCAAGCAGCGGGAGTAGGCCGCCACTTCGGCAGAGGCAGCCGTTCGGGCTTCTTCGGTTTCGGGCCGAATTCCGCGTTGGTAGTCGCTGTCGATGGGGAAGAAGATGTATTCTTCCCCGCAACCGGGGCTTCGTTCTTTTTCGGGGCCACGTCGACGCGATCCCGCGGACGATAAAATTCATCTTCGTCGGGAGGAGATTCCTTCTTGGCTTCGGTCTTCGCCTCGGCGACGGCGGTCGCCTCTTTGTCCGACTTCGTGACGGCTGTTTCCGACTTCTTCGACGGCGACGACTTAGTGGCAATGAAAATGCCCAGTCCCAACAGCAACGCTCCGACTCCTGCCCCCACGGCATACCACAACTTCGGCGAGCCACGCTGGGCCGTTGCACCTCCACGCTGGTACGCCGGGGTGTATTTCTTCTCGCCGGGCGTGGCCGCTGACGATGTCGGCTTGGCTTCGGCTTCCGCCTTGTGGGGCAACGGAGCGGTCAGATCGAAACTGAACGGATCGCTGCTGGCCAAGGCGGCTTCCGTGGCCGACGTGGCAGGTGCCGGCGTACTCTCTTTGGCTGCCGACTTCTTGACCAGTTTCGGGGGTGGGGCATCCACCGTGGGAGCCTCCGCATCGGCTGAATCGATCACCGTTTCCGCCGGGGCTTCAGAAGTTGCCGGTGCCGGGGAGGGCGCTGCGGTCGCGAAGTCAAACGGATTCGCTTCCGCGGCCGGCGGAGCCGAAGCCTCTGCTCCCGCTTTGGCCGGCGGTGCCGGTTTTTTCGTCGCAGGAGCCGGTACCGGCGCGGGCTTGGTCGTGGCGGCCGGCTTGGTCGTCGCGTCCGGCTTAGTTGTGGTCGGCGTTTTCGCTGCGACCGCTGGTTTGTCCGCCTTAGCGACGACGGCCGGGGCATCGGACGACGCAACTGCAACCGACTCGGAAACCATCGGCTCAGAAAAGGTCGGCTCGGCCATCGGTTCGGTGAAGGCAAATGGATTGTAGTCGGCAGCGGGGGGAGGCGTTTTTTTATCTGGTGTTTTCGCCTTGGCCGTAGAAGCTTTCTTGTCTGCCGATTTGCTGATGGCCTGTTCGAGGAACGGAGCGGTCGAACCGGTGAAGGCGAATGGATCGTCGCTCGCCTCACTGGCCGGGGCAGCCGATTCCACAACGACTGGCGAGGCTTGCGCTGCTTGGTTCGCGGGGGGGGCAGACGGAGTCGCGGCAACAGCAGCAGCGGGCATGGCTTCGGTGAAAGCGAACGGGTTGTCATCGACTGCAACCGCGGCTGGAGTCGGAGCGAGGGCCGACTTTTTCACGGGCGTCGTCGGCTTTTTCGCAGATTCTTTCTGCTGAGCCGCTTCCGGCTTGGCCGGGGGCGGGCTGGAAAAGTCGAAAGCGAACGGATTGGCTGATGCCGCGGCGGCAGCATGGGCCGCCTGAGCCGCTTCCACGTCCGATGCTGTCACCGCCGGCATCCCCTCCAACGTCGTTTGCTCGTGGATAGGAATTGCCGTGGGGATGTTGCCCTCGGTCAACGATGTGTCTTCCACTAAAGAGGCTGGTTCCTGCGGAATTGGAGCTGCAGGAGCCGGAGCAGTCACCTTTTGAGGAACCGTCGCATTGGAAGACATCGGAGAAGGCGGGGAATCTCCGATGAGAAATACCGTTCGACAGGTGCTACAACGGGCTTTCTTTCCTTTCAGGGCCGAGGGACCGGTTTTGGTCAGGCCACACGCGGGACAACGAATGGTGATAGGCATCGGCTCGATCCACTTCGAGATGAGAGGGGGTGCGTTCGATATTGACCGAAGATTTTTACCGAATTCATACCATAACCCATGGTTCCCCCCTTTCGCAAGCACCTGCTGTGAGTTTTTTTCATCTTCCCCCGCCCCGGCGGAACTTCACGGTACGATCGTTGTTGTCCGCCCTCGCTTTTGCGAGTTGCCCATTTCTCCTGCCCCTTGGGACCATGACCATGAGTACGAGCCAAGCGTTGGCGATGCCATCACCATCGAACGCCTGGGGACAGCGACAGCGAGTACGAGCCAAGCATTACCGATGCTATCGCCATCGAAGGCACTGTTGTCAGCGAATACGAGCCAAGCGTTGCCGATAGTATTTCAATCCCGGTAGGAAGAACGACAGGGCCGCAACAGTGCCGAAGAACACCACGCTATAGTGCGGTATCAACGGCATCAGCACCGCGGTAGCGAACAACAAGATCGCCGACAAATAAAAGCGCCCCGAGAGAATGCCGGCTTTGAACACGAAGACCATCCCCGCCGCGACCGCGATGGCCGGCGAGAGTGTCAGCACCGGTAAAGGGATGGCCACTTCGATGACGAACATAGCGATCGCGGCACACACCCCGGCGGCCCAAGCATGGGCAATCTGCCGTTCGACGAACAACACCGGTCCGGCTTGCCGACGCAATTGCCAAAAAATGGTGCCCCAGGTGATCAAACCGATGCTCCACAGCAGTAGGTAGGCCATGTGATCGGTCAGACCGTGCCACGCCATCATCTGCGTCAGCAGGCACAGCAAGAACAATTGCAGGCTGTGCCACATCCACAACAGCCCCCAATTTTCCAGCACGGTGGCATGATGCGTCTCGCGGAGCATCCTGGCCAGAAAATAACGCAAGCCGGAAGGTTGCGTCGATAGGGCTTCGCCTTTGCAGTAGGCTTCGAGATCCTCGGCCAGCGCCTCGGCCGTGGGGTAACGTAACTCGGTCGGCTTTTGCAGACATTTCAGACAGATCATTTCCAATTCGCGATCGACCTTGGGGTTCAGATCGCGCGGGGGCACCGGTTCTTGTTCCAGCACCAACAGCAACGTATCGACCGGATGCGATGCTTGAAACGGTGGCCGGCCGGTCAGCATCTCGTAAAGCATTGCTCCCAGGGAATAAACGTCGGCAGTGGGGTCTAGATCCCGGCGTCCGCTGGCTTGTTCGGGAGCCATGTAACTTGGTGTGCCGACAATCACGCCGGTTTGGGTACGAACCACGCTGCCGTTGGAGGTTTCCTCGCTGCTGAAGCGTTTGGCCAAGCCGAAATCGGTGACGTAAGGGCGTTCGGTAACTCGGTCGATTAACACATTGGAAGGTTTCAGATCGCGGTGAAGCACTCCTTGGGTGTGGGCAGCATGCACGGCACGGGCAATACGGGCCAACAGCATGGCCGCTTCTCGGTTGGGCAACGGCCCCCGAGCAACCCGCTGGGCCAGCGTTTCGCCGTCGATGTACTGCATGGTGAAGAAGGGTTGCCCCTGATATTCCCCAAAGTCGTAAACCTGCACGATGTTGGGATGCTGAATCCAACTGACCGACTTTGCCTCGGCCCGGAGTCGTGCCCATTCTTTGCCGCTGGCACTAGCCAGATCGCGGACCATCTTAAGAGCGACGATCCGATCCAACGAACACTGCCGGGCTTTGTACACCACGCCCATGCCTCCCCGGCCGATTTCTTCCAAAAGGTCGTAATCGCCGAAGGTTTTTGGCATGGGAAGCGAGTTAGTATCCGTTTTCGTGGCGGGAAGCGAAGTTGTCGCGGGAGTAGCGAAAGCCGCGGCGAACTGAGCAGTGGCCCACAACGAGCGTAATTCGTCGGCCAGATCGGGGTACTGGGCAGCCAACGCCTCGAAGTTGGGCGATTGTCCTTGCCGGTGCGCTTGGCTGAGCGTTTCCAGCAGTTGTGCCAAACGAGCATCACGTTCCTCGGCACTCAGGTCAGCATTCATGGCGATTTCCGCGACAGACCAGAAGAAGCGGGCATGTCACAATTTATTGTAGCGAGTCGGAGTCCATCTTCCGTCCGGCGAACGCCGGCGGACGCCCCCCGCTTGGGGATCGTTTGCCTCTTGTCCCAAGCCGTGAGGTCAGTCTTGGCGAGTCCAGAACGCCTAGGTACAATAGGACATCTCGGGCATAGAACGAACCGAAAGACAAGGTTCGATTCGCTTCATGCCAACGACTCCTCGGGGAGTGTCAGTGCGAGCGTGATCGTCGAAAGTCAAATCGTGCGGCTGTTGGTGCGGGGATCGCGTAGCCTGAAAGACAAACGTCAGGTGGTGCGTAGTATTCTCGATCGATTGCGTCATGATTTCAATGTTTCGATCACGGAAGTCGATGCCCAAGATCATCCCCAGTTGATTGTCTTGGGCATGGCCGTGGTCGGTGATGACGGTCGTAAAGTACGGACCACTCTGGAAAACATCGCGCATCGCCTGCGTGGGCATCCCATTGCCGAGTTCCTCGACTGTACCATGGAAACGTAAGATCGCTTGCCGTACAATTAGAAGGTGCAGCAACCGCGATCTGAGAACGCTAGCCAAGAGAAACCCTAAAGTCCTATGAAACCCTATCGCTTGGCCCGAGTTAGTGAGGTCATTCGTGAGGTGGCCAGCGAGACGATCTTGTTTGAACTGAAAGATCCTCGCGTGAAAATGGTCACCGTCACACGAGCGGAAGTATCCGCCGACCTGCAAAACGCCAAGGTCTATGTGTCGATCATGGGGTCGGAGAAAGAACAACAATTGTGCCTGCACGGCTTAAGGCACTCGGCGGGGTACATCCAAGCGAAGTTGGCCCAACGGATGCAGACGCGTTTCACCCCGGTATTGACCTTCGTCATCGATGAAGGGGTGAAAAATAGCATCGCGATTTCCCGCTTGCTCCAAGAAGCCAAAGCCCAATCAGCGGCCGCTCCATCGACTGCCGCCTCCGCCGCTTCCAGTGAAGGTGGCTCGACTAGCGGCACGGAGGGGACGCCTACCAACTCCGCGGCTTCCCAAGTAGAATCGTCGCCGACTGCCTCCCCGGCAACGCCTCCCTCTGAATCCCGCGACGCCGATGGATCGGCCCCGACTCCCTGAGAGATACTTTATCGCTCGCGAAAAGGAATTGGACTCATGGCCACAACTACCAACAAACAACAATTTCTCAATCAGGTGTTCACGCAACTGAAGAAGAAGTACGATCGGACGCCTGAGCCGGTGGCCCGCCCCGTGTTGGAGCATCTGATCTATGCGATCTGCCGAGAAGGCACCACCAGTGAGCAAGCCGACATCGCCTTTCGCAAGCTCAAGGAAGGGTTCTTCGATTGGAACGAAGTCCGCGTTTCTTCCGAAACCGAAATCGAAGAGGCCATGGCCAACTTGCCCAACCGCTCGGAGAAAGCCCTGCAGTTGATCAAGATCTTGCAGGAAATCTTCGAGCTGACCTTCTCGTTCGATATGGAAGACCTCGACAAGAAAGGCTTGAAGGTCGCTTCCAAACAACTGTCGCGGTATCAGGCATTGAAAGATTCGGACTTCGTGATTGCGTGGGTGATCCAGCATGGCTTGGGCGGGCACGCGATTCCATTAGACCGGCCCGCCTTGCGGGTGCTGTCGCGCCTAGGGCTTGTTGAAGCTGAGCCGGAAAGCATCGAAGCAGCGCGGAGTTCGCTGGAAAATGTGATTCCCAAAACGCGCGGGGCGGCCTTCACCGAGATGCTCAGCCACTTGGCTTTGGAAATTTGCGTCGAGACTGCGCCCCAATGCGGCTCCTGCCCCTTGAAATCGGATTGTCCCACGGGACGAGCCCAGGTGGAAACGCAAATGCCCCCAGCGAATAAATCGGGACGCCTCAAATCGCGTTGACCGCCCTTGTCTTTGCCTGGGGAGAACGTTGGGGAAAGGAATCGCGTGGTGCTGCGTCCGCTGTGGTCCCTAACGCACAACGCCTTGATCAGAGGGCTCGCTTACCTCGACGAGTCGAATTGGCTGCTCATTTGGGACGATCACCACTGGGTCCACTTGTGGAACCGCGACGGAGTACGCCAATCGACCTATGCCAGTCCGTCACGTTTGGCAGGAGTAGCGGCGTCGGTCAATGGTTCGGTGATAGTCGCTGCCACGACGGATGGCATGGTATCGCTGCTGTCGTCCGAATTGCGTCCGCGGTGGCAACTGCCCGTAGCCCGGCGTATCGGGGCAGTGGCGGTCGATCCAGCCGGCCTACTGATTGCCGTGGCCGATGCCAAAAACCAAGTGGTTCTGCTGGACACCTCGGGGCAACAACTGCGGAAAGTGGAAACGCCCCGGCCGATTCAGTCGTTGTCCTTCGTCCCTTTGCAACCGATCTTGTTGGTGGCCGCCGATTTAGGATTTGTCGGCGCGATCGACTTGACCACAGGGGCTTGGCTGTGGCGTGATACACCCGTGACCCATCTAGGCAACCTGGCCGTTGCCGGTACGGGCGAACCGATCCTGCTGGCCAGTTTCAGCGAAGGTGTCCGCAGCTACCAGCCAACCGGAAAAATCCTTCCGCCTCCCCATCCTTGGCCGGCTAGTCGTTGGGTAGCTTGCAGTTACGATGCATCCGTGCTGGTGACAGGCGGCGTTGAGCCGGTCGTGACCGGCTTTCGCGGGCAGCAATCACCGGCGTTTCAGCATCGACTTCCTCAGCCCATCACGGCGATCGCATTAAATGGCTTGGGCGAATATCTCTGGGTGGCCCTCCAGGACCAAACTCTGGTTGCTCTCGACCTACGTCCCATGGTATGAAAGAGGCTCAACCTCGGGGAAAGCTCCCACCTTGAGATTCCCTTCCCGACGGAATCGAGCCTCGGCCCTGAAGTGACCCGGATGCCCAGCGATGTTTACCCGGATCGTGATACGCTACTCCCCATCGAATAGGCACCGCATGCGTGAGAAAATGTAGCAGATGTACGAACTGATGCATCCGCGAGCGTATCTGGAGGAGGTTACGTCGGCCAGAAGGCTTGAGCCGATGTCGGATGGTGCCGATGCTGCTGATATGCCCGGATCATAAGGTTCTCGGTCCCCCTGCAGCGGACCGTGGCGGAGGCGACAAGGATGTTCGACTTCCTGGGACGACTGACAGCCCGGCACCCGTGGAAGGTGGTGTTCGGTTGGATCGCCTTAGCGGTCGTCGTCACGGTCTTGGCTCCGCCATGGGATTCGCAAGCCCAAGACGATGACATTCGCTTCCTGCCGAAAGAAAAGCCCAGCGTGCGGGCGTATCTGCTGATGGAGCAGGCGTTTCCGAAAGACGTTTACGCCAGCCGCGCCATCTTCGCCATTCGACGCCCCGAGGCGAAACTCTCGGCCAGAGATTTTCAACTGGTCGATCGTTTGGTGGATCGCTTGAATCAACTCAAAAATGACGAACCGCAATTGCACATCTCCGGGGTGTATTCCTACAAAGATGGCCCCGTCGGCAAACGACTGACTAGCGAAGACAAGCACTGCACGTTGATCCAACTAGCGCTGACCACGCCGTACTTGGCGGTACAAACGAGTCAAACCATCGATCGCGCTGAAGCGGAACTGCGGCCCCTCTTGGCCGAGGCCGGCCCCGACGCGCCGACGATGCACGTCACCGGCCCAGCAGGCATCGGCCGCGACTTGGTCCAAGCCAGTGCCGAGAGCCTGGACGACACCACCGTCGCGACGATCTTGCTGGTGGTCGTGGTGTTGCTGTTGGTCTATCGTTCGCCGATCCTGGCCGTCATCCCGTTGCTGACCATCGGCATCGCGGTCTGGGTGACGCTGAAAGTGCTGGCCCTGCTGACGCTCCTACCCGGCGTGCAGTTGGTCAATATCAGCCAAGTGTTTGCGATCGTCATTCTCTTCGGCGCGGGGACGGACTACTGCCTATTTCTGATCTCTCGCTACCGCGAAGAGTTGGAGATCGGTCAAACGACCACCTCCGCGTTGCAGCGTGGCGTGCGTTCCGTAGGCGGGGCACTGTCAGCGTCGGCAGGAACCGTTATGGTCGGCTTGGGGATGATGGGCTTCGCCCAGTTTGGCAAGATTCGCTGTGCCGGGCCGGTGATCGCGGTCGGCTTGTTGATTGCGCTGATCGCGTGCTTAACTCTGACTCCCGCGTTGTTGC
>CALEEC010000470.1 GCA_937949245.1 uncultured Gemmataceae bacterium
CGGCCTGCGCATCCCGTCGGAAGCGTTCTCCCTCACTTGGGGCGACGTGGATTGGGAACGCGGCTGGCTCAGCGTGCCGTTGCCGAAGACGGAACATCTGGGCAAGCCTTATCGCGTGATACCTTTGTTCCCGCTGTTGCGTCCGCACCTAGAAGCGGCCTTTGAACAAGCGGCCGAAGGAAGCGTTTATGTCTTCCCCGACGACTGGCGTGCCCGAGCTATGGGTAGTGACGGCTGGAGTGGCGTAAACATGTGGACCACATTCGCTAAGATCGTCCGGCGGGCTGGAGTGGACCCTTGGCCACGTTTGTGGCATTCCTTACGGGCCAGTTGCGAATCGGACCTGGCCCAGAGCTTTCCGTTGGCCACGGTCGCGAAGTGGCTGGGGAACACTCCAGGCGTCGCGTTACGGCACTACGTCGACCCGACGGAAACGGCGTTCGACCAAGCCTTGGAGTGGACACCAAAAAGTGGCGCACAAAGCAGCGCACTTGAGGCGCAAAAAGCGGCGCAGCATGCAACAGCGGGGAATGGCAACGAGTCGCAAAAACCGTCGGAAGTCCCTGAGAGCCGAGAATTTATGCAACTTGTTGCAACATCACTACAAAATATTAACAGATATTCACGGGAGTGTATCGGAATCGAACCGACAGAGAGCGTTGTTCACACCCTCCACAGGTTTTGAAGACCTGGGCCGGCACCAGCCGTGCAAACACTCCCGGGAATCATGGTACACCGCATCCCCGCCGCGGTCGGCTTATCTGGCCAGCGACGCGATTCGATCGTGGCCGGTTGGCGGCTAACGCTACATGGAAACAGTTTGCAGAACCTTTCTGGCTCCGGCAAGAGCAGAAGCAATTCGCCTACAAGAGACGCAGACGCCAGTCCGCGGGTGTTGTCGGTTCAACCCGACATTTAGTTGTGAAAGCCCCCGACGACGGGCGTCGTCAGTTCTTGGTGTCCGATCTTGCGAGTCTTCCGACGTTCCTCGACGGAGGAACAAGCCGAGCCATCGATGTAACTTGCCTCATCGCGGGAGTTGCCGCTATCAATCATTTGTCGATCTTTCTGAACCCACGCCCGGTGCGTGGAATCAGCAACAGGCACGCCTGTAAAGCGGCTTCCTGGCAAGTGCTGCCGATCGACTTGGCGTTGGTGTTCGGCTTTCCCCTGGAGATGCGAATCGCTACGATGACCTCAAGAGGAGAATGTCGGTGAATCATGGCGAAATCGTCATTATTGTTCTGAAAGTTGCTGTCGCGGCGGTGTCGGTATTGTTGGCGATCTCTCTGACCGTTTTGGCCCGAGGCAATGTCCGGTTGCATGGCCGACTGCAGGTCGTCTTTTTCACCCTGGTTATGCTCGCGGTGCTGGGATTGGAAATTCTCATTCGCATCGTCGACCCGACCCTGTTCGACTACTTCGATGCCGAAACCCGGCAAATCATGCGGGTGCATCTGTCGTTTGCTATCCCGACCACGATCTTGCTGCCGATCATGCTGTACACCGGTCTGACAGGCAAACGCCGACTGCACCTTGCCCTGGCAGTCGTGTTTGCTCTATTCTGGTTAGGGATCATGACGACCGGCCTGTTTCTGTTACCACCGCGTCCGTGGGGTTAATCCGAGGTATGCGTGCATGCCCACGCCCGACGATAACCGTGAAGCTACTGCGGAGTCACACCTGTCCCCATCCGGCGATGTCGGTGAAGCCACGACGGAAGCGCAAACCCTCGGCCGGGCTTACGCCGAGATCTTGCGCCAAACCGAATGGCACGTCGACGAACTGCCTAGTTTTTTGCTGCTCGAACCGGGCGCAACTTCGGCGCTGCCAAGTTTCCTGCCACAAGAACCGGGCACAATTTCGGCAACGCCCCATCGCTCGCCGCAAGAAGCGGGGGCGACGCAGGTTGCGTCCGTAAGCGACTCCATTGCACCGGAACCAACGAGAAAGGCTGGGCAGGACAAGGTTGCTGAGCGAGATCAAGCCGTTGGGCGAGATGGCGATGCCGCACGAACGCCGACGCCCCCGCAAGCCCCTGCCGCGGAGCCGATTCCTCCCTCCCCGGAACAGATTCTGGAAGCGATGTGCTTCGCGGGTGGCACGCCCCTCACGGTAGAACGTGCCTGTGAGATCCTGCGTGGCCTCACCCCCGAGCTTTTCTTGCAAGCGATGGAACGGCTGAATCAACGCTATCGTCGGCAGAATCGGCCGTATCATCTGGTATCGACTCCCACCGGCTGGATCATGATCCTACGCGGACGCTATGCCGCAGTGCGCGAACGCCTGCTCGGCTCGCCCCGCGAGGCGCGCTTAGCCCAACCGGCGCTCGACACCCTGGCACTGATCGCGTATCGTCAGCCGATCTCCAAGAGCGATATCGACACCATTCGAGGCGTCGATTCCTCGGCCGTGGTGCGTCAGTTGATTCGCTTGGGGCTGGTGGCCAGCACTTCTGCTGCGCCGAATTCCAGCGGCGAGAGCCTTTATGTGACCACGGCACGGTTTTTGCAATTATTCGGCTTGCGCTCGCTGGACGACTTGCCACAAACCGGCGACTTGCAGCAGATTTGACGACCGCGATGACTCACATGTGGCAACCCGACGACTAGCGTCTCGGCTCCTGCGATTTCGCCCCTAAGGAGCCACAGACGCTAGTCCGCGGGTGTTTCCAGAAACACCCGACAACGAGGTGAAAAACACCCGACGACTGGCGTCGTCGGCTCCCTGCGTACCGAATTGGCGAGCCGGCAGACGTAAGTCGCCGGAGTTTCCGTGCCCGGCGAGCCGTCGATAGCTGTTCCTCCCCCCAAGCGCGTTCAGTTCCAGCGGGCGATCTCGGTTCGGGCACGCTGCAACAGCAACTGCACCTGCGGAGCATCGGTCGCCTTAGGTTCCGCGCGAAGGTACGATTGCAGCCACGGGATCGCTTTACCCGGTTGACTGGCACCGAGGTAGGCGGCTCCCAGATCGCGGTGCAAAGCGACATCGTTGGGGGACAGCAACCGTAGGCGATCGAGCGTGCGTGCCATCCGCGGCCAATCGGATTGATTTTCGTAGATATTGCGTAGGTTCCGCAGCAGGCGTTGCACCAACGCAGCTGGGGAAACCAGTGCTAACGGCAATTGCTCCACGCGTAGCGGCGTTCCGGTGATGGCTGAGGCCAGTTCGGCACAGGCTTCCACCGTAAGCACCTGACCACCATGAAAGGGATCGAAAAGAATTGTTTGCTCTTCTTGCCGGGCCATCGCGATGAAGTGCCCCGGCAACCCGATGCCGACTATATCCATCCCCGCTCGCTGACCGACCAACATTGCCAGCAGCGACAACGTGATCGGTATTCCCAATTTGCGATCGAGAACCTGATTCAGATAGCTATTGCGCGGATCGTAGTAGTCCGACGAATTGCCCTGAAAGCCGATTTCTTCAAAAAGAAAATCGCACAATTCTCCCAATTGCTCCATCAGCGAGCCGCTGCTCACCCGCGGAGCCAACACGTCTGCCAAGTTATCGATGCGGACCAGCTGCGAGGAGACGTCCAGATTGGGGTATTCATCCTTCGCGATGGCCAAAGCCACCTCGGCAAGATCCACCGGAGCCGTAGGATCTTCGGCAAGCCAACGCAACAATGGCGACAACTCCAAAGCGATTCTCCCATAGCTGAGGAGACTTTTTGTCGCTGAAAGAATCCCCTATGGGACCTTGCATCAAGGCATCCCAGCGAGCAAGCCCTTGTGTGAGTAGGTGAAAGCGACCGATGGCACGGAATGAGTCGCTCAGGCCATCGGTGACAACGACTTTACTTGGCTTCGTCCTTGGGTTTGATGCCCATTGCATCGGAGACGGCATCGACGACCAAGCTGGCCGGCTTGTTGGGCTGATGATAGCCCCACATGCCTTGGAGCAGTTCAAAGCCCATGATGCCGCCAACGAACAGGATAAACACGCAGGGCAATAGCATCAACGCAGGCAACGGCCCCCAGGGAGCAGCAACCGGCGCGGCCGCAACTCCGACAACCCCTTCCCCTTCGTCATCGGCGTCTTCGAGATTATCGGCCACCACGGGGCTGATCCCACGCAACGCTTTGCTCGCCGAGATGCTCTCGTCGAGATTCATGTTGTCGAAGGTGTCTTCGCTGACATCACGGCCCAGCTTCGTCTTGCTCTTGCTGACGCCGCTCCGCTCTGGTGTTCGACGTTCCAACGCAATCCCAGAAGCCTCGGCCGTGGTGGAGATGTCGTCCAACTCGACAACCTCCGAACCGCTGGAGTCAGCCGCCAATTCATCCGTCGATTCGATGGCCAAATCAAAGTTGGAGTCTTCCAAATCGGTGTCTGCCTCTTCGAGGGGAACCGCTTCAGAAGTCGATTCCTCATCGATGTTGGGAATCTCGAAGCCCGTCTCGAAGATGTCTTTTTCTTCATCTTGGGAATAGGTCGATGTCACTTCTTCGAGGACCGAACCTTGCGATCCAGGATCGTCGAGCGAAAGATCGAATTCGCTGTCGTCGGCTTCGATCTTTTTCATCGACTTGCTCGAAAGGCGGTTCGAGGAAGCACCTCCGGCGACATCGAGCGAGAGTTCAAAGTCGATCTCATCGTCGTCATCTTTGGCCGGGGGCTGGGGTTTCTCCGCAGGTTTCGCCAGAATTTTCGGATTTGACTTCGGACCTTTGCGTTCCAACAAGATGCCGCTGTCGGTGGGATTGCGCAGAAAGATTCCTGAGTCGCCGTCTTTGTCGCCGACATCGCGGGCAAACGGGAGATCGCCCAAGGAGATCTCTTCCGACTCATCGACCTTCAACTGATATTCGGTGCTGTCACTTTCCAGAGACAGTTCAAAATCGGCGCTATCGTCTACAGGGACTTTGCCCGACTTGCTCATTTTGCGGGTTGTCGATTCTTTCTTCTCGGTGACGCCCAGCTCCGCTTCGGGGATGCTGGTTAATTCTAGCCCTTCGTCAGCGACTTTAATCGGCTCTGCCGGCTTGGGTGGATTGGATTTCGGCCCCGCTTTGATGCCCGACTTCGGCCCCGCTTTAGAAGCCGTCTTGGGTTCATCGGGAACCAAATCGAATAGGTCATCCCCGCCGTCGTTGAAGATCAGGGGTTCATCGTCTTGCGGTTTCTTCGCCGGCGTTTTCGTCACGGCCGCCGGAGCAGGCGTATCAAGATCAAACACCACGGGTGCATCATCCGACGACCCCGAGGACGCGGACGAATCTCCCAATTGCAAGTCAGGATCGCTCGAATGTCCAAGTTTACGAGCGAGTTCATCAATTTCGTTGGCACGAAAGCGTAGGGTAGCTCCGTCGCGGAAGGAACGAAGGTTGGTCCATTCGGTTTTGAGGCGACGCTTCATTTCCTCGACGGAGATGCCGAGAATCCGGGCAGCTTCTTCAAGGGTGTAAGTCTGGGCCATGATTAGAATCCCTGTGCCGGCTGGCACGGAGCGTAGTGAGGAAAAGGAAGCCAATGTCCGGCAAAATGGCCGAATCGGCCAGAACCAGCCAACAGGACACTACATCGATTGTGTCAAGAAAGAAACTTAAACGCAAGAGTGGTGAGTCGACAGAAGGTCAAGATTTCTCGAAAAAATGTGGCGATTGCACGGATTGTGTGCACCTACAGAGCCAGAAGGCAGGGACATAGGGGCCAGTGGGACAAATTGAGAATCGGCTGGACGTGCGGGGCAGAGCAATGCACAGTTGGGGTATCAAATTTGTGGAAATTGGATAATCAGGTGAGGCTGATCGTTGGGGAAGTTCTGATAGGTTCCATTCTTTGGTCGAATATTCGGCCGAGTTACCCGATCCGCGATGCCACCGCGGCTGACAGTATTCCTACCTCGTTCTGTTCCAATAGGCCGTCCTCACCATGTTCAGCGGCAAAACATCCCTAGTCGTGATCGCCGATTTCGGCCGACAACATGGAGCTAGGATCGGCCTATCCCCCTCCTCGGCTTGCACAACGCGAAAATTCCTGGAGCACCTCGCTAACCTGTTTCGCCAACTCACCGTCGAGGTTCGACGCTTCGTTCGTCCCTGGATCTAGAATATATCTCGCCCCCGACGAACCCATCGCCAACGCCGGCACAGTGCATCGCGACTCCCAAGATGGCAAACTCCCCGGCTTGCGCTTGCTGGCCAGCCGACGTAATCTGGTGGTGCATAGTTGGACGCACAACGGGTGTGAAAGAAGGAGGGGCGATCGCGAACCGGGGCGATCCGGCAGAATCAACTCCGTCCTCAGACGCCCTTGTGGAAACTTAACGCACTCTGACTCGGAGTTGTCCTGGCCTAGCAGTGGTCGCAGTTGACGGTGCTGCCCCCCGCACTTCAATTCGGCCCCGAGGTTTTGCTCGGGGAAAGCAGGCACGGCCAGCGGAGCCAACAATGCCCCGAGCAGAACTGCTTCAATTCGGCCCCGAGGTTTTGCTCGGGGAAAGGGCGAAAAGTCGATCCACCACGGCCACCCCTCCACGCTGCACCTCTGGTGGGCACGGCGGCCACTGACAGCGGCGCGAGCCGTCCTCTTCGCCCAACTGGTGCACGACCCTGAAGATCTGTAGCGCTGCCAGAACCCCGGCGTCGAGCCGAACGCCCAGGTCAAGGGCCACTGGACCAAAGCCCGCGCCCGGCTGTTCTCCCTCATCGAAGACCTCGTGAAGTGGGAGAACACCACCAACGAAACCGTGCTGGAGAAGGCCCGCGCCGAGATCCAACGACGACACCGAGCAACCCTGGCTGCTGTTCCTGCTCACCCACGAGGTGAAGTCCGGCGACGGGGCCACGCTCTCCAAGCGGATGCAGTTCATCCGCGT
>CALEEC010000471.1 GCA_937949245.1 uncultured Gemmataceae bacterium
AGGCATGGCGCACGCAACAAACAATCCAGCCGACCTGCTGAAAAACCCGTTCCCGCACGTCATCGACTCGAATGAATTCGAGTTTTTCGACGGCGTGGCCATCCACTTGCCCTCGATCCATCTGCCGGGGCTTGGCGTCGAGATACTGATCACCAAGTTCGTCGTTCTTGAACTCGTTGCGGCGTTTCTGGTGTTTTTGTTCCTCTGGCCGGTGGCACGTTGGATGCGTTATGGGGATATTCCCCATGGCTCGAAACTCAAGCGGTACTGGTGGCACACCGTTGAATCGATCTTGTTGTTCATTCGCGATGAAGTCGCTCGCCCGGCCTTAGGCGATCCCGACGCGAAAAAATATCTGCCTTACTTGTGGACCACCTTCCTGTTTATCCTGTTCTGCAATCTGCTGGGGATGTTGCCGTTTAGTGGTTCGCCCACAGCGAGTATCGCAGTAACCGCCTCTTTGGCATTGATCGGCTTTTTCATTATTCACGGCTCGGGCATCGTCGTCAATGGTCTGAAAGGATACGCTCATGCCTTTGTCCCGCACCTTGATGCGGGGGATGACAAGATGATGAAATTCATGGTGCCTGTCATCACTGTAGGCATCTGCATTATCGAGGTGATGAGCGCGTTTATCCGTTCGTTCGTGCTAGCCGTTCGTCTTTTTGCCAACATGCTCGCTGGACACACGGCATTGTATGTGTTGTTGCTGTTCATCAAAATTCTGGGCATGTTAGCGGTCAATCAAGAAAAAACCTTCGCCATCTACCTGTTTTGGCCCGTGACGTTGATGAGTGTCACGATGGTGACGCTACTGAGTGTTTTGGAACTATTCGTCGCTGTGCTGCAAGCGTTTGTCTATACCTTCCTCACTGCAACGTTCATTGGCATGGCACGCCACCCGGAACATTGATGCGATGGAAGGGTTGACCAAGGGGATGAATCCAGAAGCGAAGTCGGCTCTGGATCAAAATAGCTGATTTTCTCCACCTAAGTGCTCGTAGGAGTGGACGTTTCCATGAATGCCGTTCTTCGTTATCTGCTGGTGTTGACCATGGTGCTGTTGGGCGCTCCTAGTCTGTTGGCTGCCGAGCCGGGCGCAGGGCCGGGTATCGGGATGGGGCTGAGCGTATTGGGACTGGGGGTCGGTCTGGGCTTGATCGGTTTTGCGGCACTGTCGGGGATGGCCCGGCAGCCGGAACAAGCCGGCAACCTGCGTTCGACGATGCTGCTGTTGGCCGCTTTGGCCGAAGGGGCAGCGATTATCAGCTTGGTGCTGTGCTTGGTCGTTGCCCTCGCCGCTTGAGCCGAGAGCTGTCTCTGGCATCCGGGAGGCTCCCGCATGAAACGAAATCCGTTGGCTGGGCTG
This sequence comes from uncultured Gemmataceae bacterium, assembly GCA_937949245.1. Classification (GTDB taxonomy): domain Bacteria; phylum Planctomycetota; class Planctomycetia; order Gemmatales; family Gemmataceae; genus CALEEC01. Next base: position 1,370 of record CALEEC010000471.1, read on the forward strand.
TTGCTGTGGGGATGGGTTTGCTTTGCAGGGGGGTATCTGGCACCCGCTTCGCTGCAAGCGGCGGCCAGCGATCCTTCGCATGGACCTGTGAAAGTCAAAGATGCCCACGCCGATGCCCCCAAGAAAGAAGATCCCACCGCGTTCATCGATCTGCCCAAGCGGTACGACCTGGGCATCTGGACGCTAGTCGTGTTCGGCCTGCTACTGTATCTGCTGAGCAAAACCGCGTTCCCCATGATCACCGATGGTCTGCGCCGACGCGATAACTACTTCCGCACCGCCAAAGAGGAAGCGGAAAAAGCCTTGGCCGATGCTCAGGAATTGCAGACGCGGTTGCAAAACCAATTGGCCGAAGCCAATGACAAAATCCGCGGCATGATCGAGGAAGCCCGTCGCGATGCCGAGAAACTCCGCGAACAAATTAAAGCGGAAGCCCAGGCAGAGGCCCAAGCCGAACGCGAACGTGCCCAACGCGAAATTGCCGTCGCTAAAGATCAGGCGTTGCAGGAAGTCTGGTCGCAGGCCGTGCAGATCGCCACGCTCATGTCGAGCAAAGCGATCCAACGCAGCCTGACCATCGACGACCATCAACGGCTGCTGCAAGAGGCCCTTGCCGAACTGCAACAAGCGAACCTCTCGCGAGCCTAAGGACGCACGCCCCTCGTATGTGACCCCGAGAGTGAGTGTTTATGGAACCGCCAAAACTCGATAGCGAAGCATTCGACTTCTTGAACTACTACGGCGATTCGCCAGCACGCCTAGTCCTGACCTACGCCGAGGCTCTGCTCAACGCGGCCGAAAAGCAGGGCATCGCCCAGCAGGTGCAGGAAGAACTCGACTCGCTGATCGACGATGTGTTCCGACGCTCGCCCGAGTTGGAAGCAACCACGGCCACCCGGCGATTGCACCGGAATGTCGTGGATCGCCTGATCCTCACCGCTTTTGAAGGCCGCGCTAGTTCGTTATTTGTCGATTTTCTGCGAATCTTGAATAATCGCGATCGGAATTTTCTCATCCGCCCGATAGCGGCGGCGTATCGCTTCCTGCGCGAGCAACGGCACAATCTCGTTCGCGTGCAGGTGTACACCGCGGTTGCCCTGGATGAGAAATTCTGCAGCGAACTGGAAAAAACCTTGGCGAAAGTGCTCAACGCCGAGCCGGTCGTCTATGTACGCGAACAGCCGGAGCTGCTCGGCGGTATGGTGATCCGCGTCGGAACCAAGGTGATTGATTCCTCGGTTCGCACTCGACTCGATACCATCCGAAACCAACTTTTGTTGCGAGGCAGCCATGAAATTCAGAGCGGACGAAATCGTCTCAGTCATTGAAAGCGAGTTGCTCAACTATCGCTCGCAACTCGACACCCGGCATGTCGGTCGAGTGTTGGAAGTCGGCGATGGGATCGCTCGGGTGTATGGCCTAGACAACGTCAAAGCCGGTGAGATGGTGCGGTTCACCAAAAGCAATACCTCCGGCTTGGCCTTCAACCTCGAAGAAAGCTCTGTCGGGGTGATTATTCTAGGCAACTACCTGGAAATCTCTGAAGGCGATGAGGTGGTCACCACAGGCAAACTGCTCGAAGTGCCGGTGGGCGAAGCGTTGATCGGCCGGGTGGTCGATCCGTTGGGCCGACCGATCGACGGTAAAGGCCCCATCATGGCGACGCAGACGCGCCCCGTCGAATCTCCCGCGCCCGGTATCGCCGAACGCCAACCGGTGAAGCAGCCATTGCAAACCGGCATCAAAGCGATCGATGCCATGACCCCCATCGGTCGCGGACAACGCGAATTGATCATCGGCGACCGCAAAACCGGCAAATCGACCATCGCCATCGACACGATTCTCAACCAGAAGGAAGAGAACGTCATCTGCATCTATGTCGCTTGCGGTCAGATGGAATCGAAGACGGCCGCTCTGGTCGAGACACTGCGTAAGTACGGCGCGATGGATTACACCATCGTCGTGGTCGCTTCATCGTCCGATCCGGCACCGCTGCAATACATCGCGCCGTACGCGGGTTGCTCGATGGCCGAACACTTTATGTACCAAGGCCGCGACACCCTATGCATTTATGACGACTTGTCGAAGCAAGCAGCAGCGTATCGGCAATTGTCGCTGCTGATGCGTCGGCCTCCGGGGCGGGAAGCCTATCCGGGAGACGTGTTCTACTGCCACTCGCGACTGTTGGAACGCTCGGCGAAATTGGCGGATCGCTGGGTCATCGTCGATAACTCAGCCGACGAATCGAAGATTGCCGATGACTGTGGAGTGAACAAAGCGACCGCACCGAAGGAACGCCGCGGTCCGGGCGATGCCGGGAAAGTCTACGTCGGCCCGCCGGGCAAAGAAGAAGCCAAGCACGATCTGGAACATTTCCCCGGCCACAAGATCGCTCGGGTCGTGACCTCGGGGGGGTCGCTGACGGCGTTGCCAATCATCGAGACGCTGGAAGGCGAAGTGTCGGCCTACATTCCGACCAACGTGATCTCGATCACTGATGGTCAAATTTACCTGCAACCGGAACTGAAAAACGCCGGTGTTTTGCCCGCGATCGACGTCGGTATCTCGGTGTCGCGCGTCGGTGGCAACGCTCAGATTCCCGCGATGAAAAGCGTCGCCGGCGGTTTGAAGCTCAACCTGGCCGCCTTCCGCGAATTGGAAGCCTTCGCCCAATTGGGGACGGAACTCGACAAGACCACTCAAGCCCAACTCGACCGCGGCTATCGCATGGTCGAAGTGCTAAAGCAACCGGCTTTCAAGCCCATGCATGTGGTCGATCAGGTGCTGATCATTTACGCCGGAACCCGGGGATACTTGGACAAACTCCCCCGACATCAAGTGCGTGCGTGGGAAGAGCAATTCCTGCGGTTCATGCACGACCAAAAGCCCGAAGTCCGCGAACAGTTGAAGAAGGATAAGAAACTGTCGCCAGAACTCGAACAACAGATTCGCGCGGCGATCGAAGCGTTCCAAAACGTGTTCAAGCCGATGTAGTGGACCTAATTCCCGGACCGTTGGTTGCTGCGTCTGCGTGCTTACTGCTGCAACACACCGACGGTCTGAAACTTCTAGTGAAACTAAAGTCGAAGGCATCATGGCCAACTCGCGCGTCTTGCTCAAACGCCGTAAGGCGGTGCGGAACATCCGCAAGATCACTCGAACGATGGAACTGATCGCCACAACCCGCTTCAAAAAAGCACTCGATCGTGCCACGGAAGCGGAGGCCTACACGCGCAAAATCGCGGAACTGGCCGTCGATCTGAGTTGCAGTGCTGGTGAAGTGTCGCATCCGCTGTTGGAGAAGCGCCCGACAATTCGCAAAAACCTGCTGCTGGTGTTAACGGCGAATCGCGGTTTGTGTGGAGGTTACAACAGCAACGTCCTACGCGAAGCGGCACGCCGGATCGCCGAACTACGCACGGCGAACACCGAGTTTGATCTGGAAATGTCGGGCAAGCGGGGAGCGACTTGGTGCCGATTTCAGGGGTTAGCTCTCTCCGCGTTCTACGACAAATTTGAGGACAAACCGCAGTTTGCCCAAGTCGCCGAGTTGGCTACCAAATACATTACGCTATACGTTGGCGGTCAGATCGATCGTCTGGACGTGGCGTATATGAAGTTTCACAACCCGGCACGGCAAGAAGCGGTCGTGGAAACGCTGTTGCCGTTATCGACGTTGGTGACCTCCACACGGCACGGTTGCGACCCGGTCGCTGCCGATGGCACGACGGCCGTCGATTACGAATACGCTCCCAGTGCCGCGGACATTCTCAGTGAATTGGTGCCGATGGCTTTCCAAGTGCGGCTGTTCAAATGCTTCTTAGATGCCGCGGTGTCGGAACAAATTGCCCGACGTATCGCTATGAAAGCCGCGACCGAGAATGCCGCCGAGTTAATCAAGAGCATTACCCGCGAATACAACCGCGCCCGGCAAGCCCACATTACCAAAGAACTGGCCGAGATCATCGCCGGTGCCGAAGCCCTTAAATAAGCCACCGATCTTCAGGAGAGTCCATGATTACCGCAGCGAAGAGGATGGGACAAATCGTCCAGGTAATTGGTTCGACTTTCGACGTCGAATTTCCCGATGGCGAATTGCCGGAAATCTACAACGCCCTGAAAGTTCGGGCCGAAGGCATCGATCTGACGGGGGAAGTCCAACAGCAACTGGGCGGCAACCGGGTCCGCTGCGTGGCGTTGGGGACGACCGATGGCTTGGTCCGTGGCATGAGTGTCGAAGACACCGGCGCTCCGGTATCGGTGCCGGTCGGCCGCGAAACCTTGGGCCGCGTCTTCAACCTGCTAGGCGAACCGATCGACGGCCGTGGTCCGGTGAATGCCAAGGAAACACGCGCCATCCATCGCGACCCCCCGCCGTTTGCCCAACTGACTCCCAAAGCCGAGGTGCTCGTCACGGGCATCAAGGTGATCGACTTGCTAACCCCGCTGGTCCGTGGTGGCAAAGCCGGGCTATTCGGCGGTGCTGGTTTGGGCAAGACCGTCATTCTCCAAGAACTGATTACCCGGATCGCCAAGGAGTACAAAGGTTACTCGGTCTTCGCCGGAGTCGGTGAACGCACCCGCGAAGGCAACGACCTGTGGTTGGAAATGCAAGAAACCAAAACCAGTGCTGCGGCGGATGCCAAATCGGTGTTGGAAAGCACCGCGATGGTGTTCGGCCAAATGAACGAACCGCCGGGCGCACGCTTGCGGGTGGCTCTGTCGGCGTTGACCATGGCCGAGTGGTTCCGCGATGAAACAGGGACCGAAACGCTGCTGTTCATCGACAACATCTTCCGCTTCTCGCAAGCCGGTTCGGAAGTGTCGGCCCTCCTGGGCCGTATGCCCAGCGCCGTCGGTTACCAACCGACCTTGGCCACCGAGATGGGCGAACTGCAAGAACGCATCACCTCGACCTCCAAGGGGGCCATTACCTCGGTGCAAGCAGTGTATGTTCCAGCGGACGACCCGACCGACCCGGCTCCAGCAAACACTTTCCAACACTTGGATGCATTTATCTATCTCGAACGCTCGATCTCGGAAAAGGGGATTTACCCCGCGATCGATCCGTTGGCATCTAACAGCCGCTTGCTCGATGCCCAATACATCGGCGACGAACACTACAACGTGGCCCGACGGGTGCAACAGATCCTGCAACGCTCGCGGGAACTGCAAGACATCATCGCCATTCTGGGGGTCGAAGAGTTGAGCGAGGAAGATAAGCAAGTGGTAGCCCGGGCACGCCGAATCGAGCGGTTCTTGTCGCAACCGTTCTTCGTGGCCGAACCGTTCACCGGCAAGCCGGGCAAGTTTACCTCGTTGGCCGACACCGTGCGGAGCTTCAAGGAACTTTGCGACGGCAAATGGGATCATCTGCCGGAGGCAGCATTTATGTACGTCGGTGCCATCGAAGAGGCCGAGGAACAAGCCAAACGCATGGCCGAAGGCGCGAAGTAACGTAACGCTCCGAGAGTCGGCAACGCGTCGGACAATTGCCCACTCCGCCACCGATCATTCCATAGCGGGGCAGGACACTGTACCGACGCGACGACCTCACCACGGTCTTCAGGTCATTCTTCAGCCAAAGGATCTTGGGAACGCCGACAAGCCGATAGATCGCCCAACCCCGAAAGGCAACCTGAGCAATGAACCCCACGACCTCGACAAGTTCTCTGAAATGCGTCGTCGTGACGCCGGAAAAAGCGGTGCTGGACGTGAAAGCCGAGTTCATCGTCCTGCCCCTGTACGACGGCGAATTCGGTGTATTGCCCGGACACGCACCGTTGGTCGGCCGATTGGGGCCAGGCGAACTGCGGGTCAAGCAAGGGGAGAAAACGCTGGCTTACTTCGTCGATGGAGGCTTCGCCCAAGTGCGAGCCAACGTCGTTACGGTGCTAACGCCGCGAGCCATCGAGGCTAAAGACGTCGCACCGATTCCGTCGCAACAAATGCTTGCCGACGCCCTAGCGATGCCGGCCGACACTCCCCGACAACGCGAACTCCGCGACGCGGCGATCGCCAGCGCTCGCGCGCGAATCCGTATCTCGGAAAAATACACCTGACCGCCCTAGGGCCAGTGCAGCGGTCCCTACCGACGCGACTTCGCTTCTCGGTTCCTACCGACGCGGCCTCGTTGCTGCCCCACCGCCCCCATCCGACTTGCGCTTCGACTCCTGGTTCGCAGCCCCTCCGAACCCAAGAATCCGCGCCATGCCTGGCCGGGCCGGGCGTGGCCAGGCGACAGGGGCCATGATCCCACCACGCACGTCTCGCTGTGGTTCGAACTTTTCCGGTTGGCAGGTGCTGATTTTCGACGCTAAAATCGTTTTTCGCGGAAAAATTCCGGTTCCCCTCTTGCGATGGGACAACCGCTTGCTAAACTGAAAGGAAATTGAGACTCATTCTCAACAAGTGATCGGATTTGAGCTATGCATGAAGCCAACCAAACTACCGGCGGGTGCACCGAGTGCCCAGCTCGTGTCGTTTGTCGCTGCCTGGGAATTCGTGAAGATACGGTCGTGGATGCGGTGGTGAACTTGGAATTGCGAACCCTCAAGGAATTGCGGCAGCATACCGGCGCAGGCGATGGCTGCATGGCCTGTCACCGGCTGCTGAAGCGGTATCTGGAGCGTTACGCGTGTTCCTCGTCGGTGCCTAGTTGATCGGCCAGGTACAAAGGCAAACCGATTTGTTCAATCACTCCGAGCTGAGTTTCCA
>CALEEC010000472.1 GCA_937949245.1 uncultured Gemmataceae bacterium
CGCACCCTCTCGATGGCCTGGGCGACATTGTCCGGCGTCAGTCCTCCCGCCAAGATCCACGGCACCTCCGAACGATACGAAGCCAATAATTCCCACGGGGCGCAATGGCCGGTGCCACCCAGTTGCCCCTCGACCCAGCTATCGATCAGGATCGCTCCGGGAGAAACGCCTTTGCCAGCACATACTTTCAGGAACTCGGCAATCTCGCTCAGTTGCACCGCATCGCGGACGCGGAACGCGGGCATCAGCCGAAACGGCGCAACGTCTTCGACCTCCTCGGCCGGACCGTACCATTGAATCGCGCGAAGTCCCAGTTGGTAGGCCAACGTAGTACACTGACGCAGCGGTTGACGCACGAATACGCCGACGATCGACATTAACGGCGAGGCGGCCCGTACCAGGGTCAAGGCGGTCTGCGGATCTACATGACGCGGCGACTGCGGATAGAAATTCAAGCCCACCGCGTCGGCTCCCAGTTGCGACACCAATTCGACATCGTCAGCCGTCGCTACCCCACAGATTTTGATACGCATTCCTACCGTTCCCGTCAGTCTCGGTGGCGTTGGCATGCAAGCGGCAATCCACCGTGGCACGCACTCGGCAAGCGATCGCCTCTGCGCCGGCTAGCGATCCGAATGCCGGCTCTGCCTTCAGAAAGCGATCGATTCGGGTGAAACGATCCGAATGCCGGCTCTGCCTTCAGAAGTCGATCGGTTCGGGCCAAGCGACCGGCACAATGAAGACTTTGCCATCGCCGATGCGGCCGGTACGAGCGACCTTCGCCACGGTTTGCGCGACGATTTCGGCTTGCTCATCGGCTACCCATACCGAAATTTCGACTTTGGGCAAGTAGGCCAGGCTGTACTCGGAGCCGAGGTAGCGTTCAAGGTAGCCCTTTTGTCGGCTGTAGCCCTTGGCTTCGCGGACAGCACAAGCATCGACCCCCAAATCACTGAGCGCTTTGAGAACCGCTTCGGCACGAAACGGTTTGACGACGATCGTCAGTTGTTTCATCGCGGCGGTTCCTTGGGTGCTGTTCTTTAAGGGACGAGGGATCTCTCCTTTAGTGGCTCCGGTGACTAAGGTCGTCGGCTCGCCTAGTCGCGGAGATTCCGGCGACTTATGTCGCCGGCTCGCCATTGATGCTCCTCGTTTATCCACACAGACTTAAGCGAGGATTCCTTTGACCACATGGCCATGAATGTCGGTCAAGCGGAATTGTCGGCCCTGGTAGCGGAAGGTGAGCCGTTCGTGATCGATGCCCAGCAAGTGCAAGATGGTCGCTTGATGGTCATGCACATGCACTGGGTCTCGGACGATGTTCCAGCCGAATTCGTCGGTTTCGCCGTAGACGTGGCCACCTTTCACCCCGCCCCCGGCCAGCCACAGGCTGAAGGCTCGGCCAAAGTGATCGCGGCCGTTGGGTTTGTCAGCTGGCCCTTGGCCGAACGGCGTTCGACCAAATTCCCCGCCCCAGATGATCAGCGTATCGTGCAGCATGCCGCGTTGTTTGAGATCCTTCACCAACGCGGCCGAGGGTTGATCGGTATCACGGCACTGCACCTCCAGTTGCGTGTACAAGTTGGAATGCTGATCCCAACCGGAGTGCATCAATTGCACGAACCGCGTTCCGCGTTCGAGCAACCGCCGAGCTAGCAAGCAGTTGCGTGCGAAACTCCCCGGTTCATGCACCGCCGGGCCGTACATGTCGAGGATGTGCTTCGGTTCCTTACTGAGGTCCAGCAGTTCGGGGACGCTGCTTTGCATCTTGAAAGCCATCTCGTACTGCGCGATGCGGGTGTCGATTTCCGGGTCGCCGTACTCGGCCAGATGCTGACGATTCAGTTCCTGAATGCCGTCGAGCAATTTTCGGCGTGCCTCGGGGCTGACTCCGTCGGGATTGTTCAGATACGGCACCGGATCGCCCGTGCTGCGGAAGCGCACGCCTTGATATTTCGTCGGCAAAAAGCCGCTGCCCCAGTAATAGTCGTAAAACAACTGACCGCAACTGCGGGCTTTGTCCGAGGACGTCATTACCACGAACGCCGGCAGATCGCTGGCTTCGCTCCCCAGACCGTAGGCCAGCCAAGCGCCCATGCTAGGCCGACCTGGAACTTGGGCACCGGTCAGAAAATACGTCACTCCCGGCGCGTGATTGACCGCTTCGGTGTTCATGCTGCGGATCACGCAAATATCGTCGGCGATTTCGCCGGTGTACGGCAGCATCGTACTGAGTTCCAGCCCACTTTGGCCGTATTTCTTGAACGGCTTGATCGCTGGCAGGATCGGCCATTTTTTGTAGCCGGAGGTCATCGTCGAGAGTCGCGTATTGCCCCGTACGCTTTCGGGGAGGTCTTGGAGTTTCATTTTCTCCATGACCGGCTTAGGATCGAACAAATCGATATGCGAGGGTGCCCCCCCTTGCCAGAGATAGACTACGCGTTTCGCTTTGGGGGGAAAGTGAGGCAGTCCCGGCAGGCCAGGTTGGCCCACGGCTTTGGCTCCCGCTTGGGCGTCTTGATGGAGCAACGTCGCTAAGGCGGCCACGCCCAACCCGGTTGCGGTGCGACCAAAGAATTGTCGGCGGGTAACGCGCTCGATATTCGTGCGCAAGATCGAGTTCATAGCGCTCTCGCAGGGGGAGAAATCGGTCAACCGAAGCAATTCGTTCTCAACAGGCAAGTCTGC
>CALEEC010000473.1 GCA_937949245.1 uncultured Gemmataceae bacterium
GATTGAGGAGAAAATATGCAACCGGTGCTTTCTGATCCGATGATTTCTCCGATACAACCGAACCCGTCAACCGCCGAAACGGCCTCGGATATCGTATTGTCCACGCGAAATTTGAACTTTTACTACGGATCGCAACGAGCGTTGACAGAGATTTCGCTCGACATACCGAGACGCCGGTGTACCGCGTTGATCGGCCCGTCCGGCTGCGGTAAATCCACTTTTCTGCGGTGTATCAATCGCATGAATGACCTGATCGAAAACACCAGAATGGAGGGATCCATCCAGCTTGACGGCATGGAACTCAATTCGCCGACCGTGGATGTTATCGCGTTGCGCCGACGAGTGGGTATGGTTTTCCAGAAATCCAATCCGTTCCCGAAATCTATCTACGAAAATGTGGTTTACGGGCTGCGCATCGCGGGCGTTCGGTCACGCGCTATACTCGACGAGACTGTGGAAATTTGTTTGAAGAAAGCCGCGCTTTGGGATGAGGTCAAGGATCGCCTTCATGAGTCGGCGCTTCAACTTTCCGGCGGTCAGATGCAGCGGCTTTGCATCGCGCGTTGTATTGCGGTCAATCCTGAAATCATCCTTATGGACGAGCCCTGCTCCGCCCTGGATCCTCGCGCCACAGCGCGTATCGAGGACCTCATTGAAGAGTTGAGCAAGGAGTACACCATTGTTATTGTCACACACAACATGCAACAGGCCGCGCGAGTTTCGGATGTTACCGCCTTTTTCTATGAGGGAGCGCTGATTGAAGTTGGGGCTACGGAGCAGATCTTTCAGCGTCCCCGCGAAAAACGGACCGAAGATTACATCACCGGCCGATTCGGCTAATCGTCGATGGATCGTTGCCGAGGAGGCCCTATGTCTGGGAGCGTCTCAGACGAGGATCGAATGTCGAAACACCTGCTGCGCGATCTGGAAAATCTCCAGCGGCAGATCTTGACCCAAGCCGGAGATGTCGAAGATGCCGTTTACAAAGCGATCCAGTCGCTGCAGGAGCGTGACGTTCGATTAGCGCGAGAAGTCATTGCCAATGATTCCCGAATCGATCTGCGTGAGAATGCGATCGAAGAGGAGTGCCTGAAGATTTTAGCGTTGCACCAACCCGTAGCGAGAGACTTACGACGAATCACCACGACTTTGTTGATCAATACGGATCTGGAACGGATCGGCGATCTGGCCGTGAATATCGCGGAACGCTCGGTGGCCTTGGCGCAGCACGCACCGTTGGAAGTTCCCGAGAAATTACAGCGAATGACGGATCTGACGACAGGGATGTTACGACAAAGTCTGGATTCTTTCGTCAATCTCGACAGCAAAGCCGCGCGGCGGGTGATTCGGTTGGATGAAGAGGTCGATCGTTACAACAACGAGATCATCGGCGATCTCGTCGTGAAGATGAAGGCAACCCTGGAACTCATCGAACCGGTGTTGCTGCTATTCTCGGCGACGCGGCATCTGGAACGCATCGCGGACCATACAACGAACATTGCCGAGGATGTCGTTTACCTCGTGGAAGGCGAAATCGTGCGGCATCGCCCGGAAGCCATTGGCAACGATTGAAGGATGCTGGCCAACGGATTTTCATGGATGGCCGACCCTGGTGCTTTCTCCGTTCCACGCGAAAGGGTGGTTCATGGCTCAACCTCGAATCCTTCTCATCGAAGACGAACGTGGGCTGATTCAATCGCTAACTTGGTATTTCAATCGTGAAGGATACGAAACCATCGTCGCCACGGACGGCCAAGAAGGGCTTCGGAAAGCTCAAACCATCCTCCCCGATGTCGTGTTGTTGGATCTGATGCTTCCTACGCTCAGTGGCTTGGAAGTGTGCAAAGAACTACGCTCGAACGAACGCACCCGCGATATTCCGATCGTGATGATCACCGCTCGGGCCGAGGAATCGGACCAGATTGTGGGCTTTTCGCTTGGTGCCGATGACTATGTGACCAAACCATTCAGCAACAAAGTGTTGCTGTCGCGGATCAAAGCCCTGTTGCGGCGTGTCGAAGGGAGCGGCGATCCTACGGACGTGATCCAACATTTGGGTGTCGAGATTGATCGGATTCGGCATCGTGCCTCGTTCGGGCAGAAGAAACTTGATTTGACCCCCACGGAGTTTCGCTTGTTAGAATGTTTGTTACGTCAACCGGGGCGGGCCTTCTCACGGCATCAGTTGATGGATGCCGCCATTGGCGAAGGGGCGATTGTGTTGGAACGAACCATTGATGTACACATCAAAACCCTGCGAAAGAAATTGACCGAGGCGGGCGGCTCTCCAGATTTGATCGAAACCGTTCGTGGTGTTGGCTACCGTTTTCGAGAAACGTACAACGACACCCCGCAGCAGCAAGTCGCCACAGAGTTGGCCAAAGATTGACAGACAGACGAGATCGAGCGAGTTGCGATGCGATCCGACCTTGACGATGGTCGGATTGCCTTCTTTGAGTTAGGCAGACAGATGCGACCATCGCATCGGCCGAATCACCTGTTTCGAGTTAGGAAGGGATCCGACCATGGCAGTGGTCGGACCAATTTCTTTATTTCTGACAGCGGATCGCACGAATCAATTCTCCAGGCGAATCAGCAAATCTCCGCCGTCGACTTGCGTTCCGGGGCGAACCAAAACTTCGGCAACACGACCGGCACGTTCGGCGTAGAGGGTGGTTTCCATCTTCATGGCCTCCAGGACAAGCAATTTTTGCCCTGGGCTTACTGATTCTCCCGTGGAAACACTGATGCTCACCACAGATCCCGGCATCGGTGAGCCGATGTGCAGCGGGTTGCCGGCTTCAGCTTTGGCACGAGCTTTGGGAGTGGAACCAGCCAGTTTGCGATCGACGATCAGCACTTCCCGTGGTTGACCGTTCAATTCAAAATAGACCAAGCGTCGCCCTTCCTGGTCAGGATCGCCCACGGTGAGGAACTTGATGATGAGTGTTTTGCCAGGTTCGATGTCGATGGCCACCTCTTCGCCTGGTTCCATCCCATAGAAAAAGACGCTGGTGGGCAGTACGCTGGTATCGGAGTAACGGTTCTGATGTTCGACGAAGTCGGCGAAAACTTTGGGATACAAAACGCTAGACAGGACATCGCGATCATCGAAGGGCCGTTTGTACTTGTTCTCTAACTTGACACGCTCGGCTTGCAGGTCGATCGGAGGCAGAGAAGCCCCCGGCCGATCGGTCAAGGGTTTTCGACCACGAAGTACGCGATTTTGCAGCGCTTCGGGAAATCCCCCTGGAGGTTGGCCCAGGCGTCCTTCGAGGAACTCGACCACCGACTCGGGGAAAGAGAGTTCGCGTTTCGGGTCGAGTACGTCTTCCGTGGTCAGATTGTTCGCCAACAGGTACAAGGTCATGTCACCAACCACTTTGGAGGAGGGCGTCACCTTCACGATGTCACCGAACAGACGGTTGACCGCGGCGTAGGTCCGGCCGACTTCCGGCCAACGGTCAGCTACCCCGAGTGCCTGGGCTTGGACATACAGATTGGCGTACTGGCCGCCCGGCATCTCGTGCAAGTAAACTTCGGCGCTGGAGGCGAGTTGGCCTGTCTCGAAGGGGAAATACAGCTTGCGGACCTTTTCCCAGTATTCGGCGGTGGTCTGCAAACGGTCGAAGTCCATCCCGGTGTCCCGCTCGGTGAAACGCATGGCTTCGACCAAGGCATTGAGACTAGGCTGGCTGGTCACGCCGGACAACGGAGCCATCGCGCCATCAACAATATCGACGCCTTCCTCGGCAGCCAACAAGTATGAGGCAATTTGTCCACCGGCAGTGTCGTGCGTGTGGAAGTGAATCGGAATGCCGATTTCTTGTCGGAGTGCTTTCACCAACATCTTGGCGGCATAGGGCTTGAGTAGGCCGGCCATGTCCTTGATTGCCAGAATGTGCGTGCCGCGTTTTTCCAGTTCTTTGGCGAGGTTCACATAATATTTCAAGTCGTATTTCGTTCGTTTCGGATCGAGAATGTCGCCCGTGTAGCAGATGGCGGCTTCGCAGATCATTGAAGTTTGCTGCCGTACCGCATCGATGGCCAATTGTAAGTTCGGCAACCAATTAAGCGAATCGAAAATGCGAAAAACATCGATTCCGGCTTGGGCTGACTCTTTGACGAAGGCGTAGACAACATTATCGGGGTAATTCGTGTAGCCGACGGCGTTGGCCGCGCGGAGCAACATTTGGAAGAGGATATTGGGGATCTTCGACCGCATTTGGGCCAAGCGATCCCAGGGACATTCCTTCAAGAAACGCAAAGAGGTGTCAAAGGTAGCACCTCCCCACATTTCTAAAGAAAACATGTCGGCATGTTCTTTCGCATAGCGTGGAGCGATTTCCAACATGTCGTAGGTACGCATGCGTGTGGCCAACAGCGACTGATGAGCATCGCGGAAGGTCGTATCGGTGACCAGCAACCGCTTTTGTTGCCGGACCCATTGAGCGAAATGATCCGGCCCCAGTTCGAGCAGCAAATCGCGGGTGCCTTGGGGGACCGGCGGAGGATTGAAGACCGGGTGCCGGGGGGCGGGGGGAATCTTCGGCTTGATTGCGGCCAGCTTGGCCGGGGTGACCAGTTCGGCTTTCACTTCGGGATGACCATTGACGATGATCTCGCCGATGTAGGTCAGTACCTTACTGGCTCGGTCCCGTCGTGCCGGTAGTTGGAACAGACTGGGCGTTTCATCAAGAAACTTGGTCGTCAGTCGGCCTTCGAGAAAATCGGGATGGTTGAAGAGATTCAGCAGAAAGGGAATATTGGTCTTCACTCCCCGGATGCGAAACTCCTCCAGGCAACGTTGCATTCGGCGGGCAGCATCAATGAAACGCAAGCCGTGGGCAGTTACTTTCACCAACAGCGAGTCGTAAAAGGGGGTGATGACGGCACCGGAAAAGGCGGTACCAGCATCGAGGCGAATGCCGACACCACTGGCAGAACGGTAGTGTGACAGTCGGCCATAGTTCGGCATGAAGTTGTTGGCCGGGTCTTCGGTGGTCACCCGGCACTGAATCGCGTAGCCGTGAATGGTAATTTGCGATGGGTCGCCTAGCCCAATCTCGGGATCGCTCAACGGAGTCCCTTGAGCGAT
>CALEEC010000474.1 GCA_937949245.1 uncultured Gemmataceae bacterium
AGCAGGCCGAGCAGCTGGTGGAAGTCCGTAAGCAGCAGGTCGAGCAACTGCGTCAGGAATTGCAGATACTGACGCAGTTGATCTCGGGCAACTCGACGGCCGTCAGTGCCCAATTATTCGGCAGCGGCTCTCTTCGCGAGACATTGCCCGAAGTTTTTACTCAACTGATATCCGCCTACGAAAGTGTCTTGAACCTCTCGTTAGAACAACGGGCTTATCGGGTGAAATACGATCTTTCGGAAGAATTACGCCACATTAGCGATCGTCTCGGTTTTCTCGGGGCCGGTCCTCGGGATCTGATCGACATTCACTCGGAAACCCTACATCGCCTACAAAAGACTGCCCCTCACCAAAAAATCCAGGCTTTACTGGAGGAGAGTCGCTTTCTGGTACTGGAATTGATGGGGTATTTGGTATCATATTACCGAAGATTGGCTTTGTCGGTTCGACGGTCTCCGCCCATGAATCCGCCACGTTCTCAAACTCCAAGCGGGACATCCGAAAGCCCGCCGGTCGATCCACGACAAACGCCCCGGGAGAAGCCGGATGGATAAATACATCTTAAAACTCTACATCACCGGTCAAACGCCGCGTTCCCAGCGGGCGATTGCCAACCTGCGTCGAATTTGTGAAGAAGAATTGAAAGGTCAATATGAAATGGTCGTCATCGACGTGCTGGAGCGACCGCAGCTCGCCGAAGACGAAAAGATCCTGGCCACCCCGACCTTGGTGAAAGAACTACCTTTGCCGATTCGTCGCATCATCGGCGATTTGTCGGACACCGAAAAAGTTCTGATTGGCCTCGATTTGTTGCCGATGCGCTTGCAAGCAAGTGGAAAGGGGAGCGAATGAGTCTGGAAGCGATGCCCAAGCCCCGGCATCAATTGGAGAAAATGCCTACCGGAATTGCCGGTTTCGACCTGATTACCGAAGGTGGCCTCCCTGTAGGTCGATCCACGCTGGTTTCGGGCACCGCCGGTAGCGCCAAGACGGTTTTTGCCTGCCAGTTTCTCGCCTCGGGCATTCTGTATCATCAGCATCCGGGAGTCTTTGTCACTTTTGAAGAACAACCCAACGACATCCGCCGAAACATGCTCAGTTTCGGTTGGGAAATTGAGTCTTGGGAAAAGGAAGGGCTTTGGGCCTTCGTCGATGGCTCCCCACAAGCGGGGGAAGACATGGTCGAGGTCGGCCAATACGACCTCGGGGGGTTACTCAGCCGCTTGGAATACGCGATCCGCCGCCTGAAAGCCAAACGAGTGGCCATCGATTCACTGGCAGGAATCTTTAGTCAACTCTCCGATGCTCGGTTGGTGCGTCAGGAGGTATTGCGGGTCACGACCATGCTCAAAAAGTTGGGGGTGACTTCGCTAGTGACCTCGGAACGCTCGGAAGAAGCCAGTTCGCTGTCGCGGTTCGGCGTAGAAGAGTTTGTCACCGATAACGTCGTCGTGCTACGCAACGTGTTGGAGCAAGAAAAACGTCGCCGAACTGTCGAAGTGCTGAAACTTCGGGGCACCTCGCATCAGAAAGGGGAATTTCCCTTCACCGTGACGCCGGATCGTGCCTTGGTCGTACTGCCGCTGTCGGCCATGGAATTGAAACAACGTTCCAGTGCATTACGCGTCACCACCGGAACGCCAGAACTGGACAAGATGACCGGCGGAGGCTTCTTCCGCGATTCGATTGTTCTCGTCAGCGGTCCGACGGGCACCGGCAAAACGCTGATCACCTCTCACTTCATCAACGGCGGAGTGACTTTCGGCGAACGCTGCCTGTTGTTCGCCTTCGAGGAAAGCCGCGATCAGTTGATCCGCAATGCGAACGGGTGGGGGATGGATTTTGAGAAAATGGAAAGCGAAGGCCTGCTGAAAACCATCTGCGTCTACCCCGAGTCGGCGACCCTGGAAGACCACCTGATCAACATCAAAAACGAAGTGGAAAACTACAAACCCAGTCGTATCGCGGTGGATAGCCTATCCGCGTTGGAGCGTGTTTCCACCGAGAAGAGCTATCGGGAGTTTGTCATCGGCCTGACCGGTTTCGTCAAAGAAAAGGAAATCGCCGGTCTTTTCACGGCCACGACTTCCAACTTGTTGGGGAGTCCCTCGGTGACCGATCCGCATATTTCCACGATCACCGACACCATCATCTTGCTCCGCTACGTCGAGATGTTCGGTGAAATGCGCCGGGGGTTGACGGTACTAAAGATGCGTGGTTCGATGCATGATAAGGATATTCGCGAACTGACGATCGACGGCCAAGGGATGCACATCGGCAAACCGTTCCGCAACGTCGTTGGTATTCTGTCGGGCACGTTCTCGCATCTGAGTCCGACGACGGAAATCGAACGCGTTGGTAGTCTGTTCCGCGATGAGGAACCGCCCCGCGATGCAACCGAACCCAGCGGAAGTTGAACGTCTGTCGCTGGAGCGTGGACCATCCGACCGTGAAACTCGGAGTATGCCACCGCCCCCAGCGGAAACGGAGCGAGAAACGTCTTCGAGTAGACCTGCCCACCGCGATCCTCCGAGCCCACCACCGCATCCCGCGGAAGGGGAACGTGAAGCGCCGGCGGGGTGGGCCTCCCTGGCGCGAATTGGCTCGCCGGCCGAAGCGATCGCCAACTTGGTGCGCTCGCTGCGGGCCAGTGAAGAAGCGTTTCGCCGCTTGATCGAATGCAACGCCGACGGTGTGTTGGTGATGCGTCCGACCGGCGAGATCGTCTACGGTAATCCCGCTGCGGAACGCTTGCTAGGGCGACCGCTTCAGCAACTGCTCGGCCAACCGTTTGGCCTACCCGTTGGTCCCGGCGAAACCACCGAGATCGACATCTTGCATCAGCCGACCGAAGGGCATCCCTTCGGACCACTTCGCATTGCCGAGATGCGGTCGCAATCGATCGAATGGCAAGGCCAACCGGCAATTCTCGCGTCCTTGCGCGACATCACCGAACGCAAACAAGCCGAGGTATCGCTTCGCATCTTGGCCGAGGCAAGCCAGGAACTAGCACAATCGCTCGACGAACCGACTACGCTGTTGACCATTTCCCGCTTGACGCTCACACATTTGGGCAACGGTTGCCGAATCGACCGGCTCAGCAGCAATGGCCGACTGTACCCGATTCTCTGTTCCCACAACGATCCCGCTATCCAAGAAACTTGGAACCGTCTGCTCTCCCCCGAGGGAGCCGACTTGGAGGTGAACGAAGTTCCTGCCATCGTCGTACGCACGGGCAAGCCGTATGTCTTTCCCGCGATTCCCCATACGTCCAGTGCCGTAGCCACTCCCGAGATGCACCCGCCCTGCTTTCTGGAAACCGGGGTGCGAGCGTACTTCTGTTTCCCTTTGGTGGTTCGCGGCCGAACTATCGGTACGCTGACTGTGGCGCATACCGAACCCGGTCCGATGGCCACCGCTGCCGATTTTCACCTGATCGCGGAATTCACCCTGCGTGCCGCCGCCGCGATGGAAAATGCTCGGCTCTACCGCGAATCGCAAGAGGAAAATCGACGGAAAGCCGAATTCCTGGCCATGCTCGGCCACGAATTACGCAATCCGTTGTCGGCCATCCGTACTGCCGCGGCGCTGCTGGAACATCCCACCGGCAGCGTGCAACAAGCTGCCCAGGTGGTCAGCCGACAAGTACGCCACATGAATCGACTGGTCGACGACTTGTTGGAAGTTTCGCGTGTCTCACGGGGATTGATTCAGTTACGCTGCGAACGGGTGGTGTTGTACGAAATTCTGATCCAATCACTGGAATCGCTGCGTTCGGAAATCGATCGGCGGAAACTTCAACTCCAGTTTGGCCCCATCGACGAATCGTTGGTCGTCGATGGCGACCCCATGCGTTTGGAACAGGTCTTTAGCAATCTGCTGCACAACGCGACGAAATACACCGATCCGGGGGGGCACATCCGCGTGAGCGTTGAGCGGGATGAGAACTTTGCTCTGGTGCGCATCGAAGACTCGGGCATCGGCATTCCTCCCGAAATTCAGCCGCGGTTGTTCGAGATTTTCTCGACCGCTCCGCAGACGCTCGACCGCAGCCGCGGCGGCTTGGGAATCGGTCTGACTTTGGTGCGGAAGTTGGTTGAACTGCATGGGGGGGATGTCCAGGTTCACAGTCCCGGTGTTGGCCAAGGAAGCCGTTTCACCGTCCGTCTGCCGCTGCCACTTACGTCGGGAACCAATCCAGCGTCAAGTATCCCGCAGGCTACTTCCAACCATGTCCAAGGCACTCCAAAGTCGATTTTACTGATCGAAGATGCGGTCGATGCCCGCGAAATGCTCGAATTACTACTCCGCTCTTGGGGCCATCGTGTGCAGTCGGCCGACAATGGCCGGGTCGGCTTTGAACAAGCGTTGAAGCACCGACCGGAAATCGCCATTATCGATATCGGCCTGCCGGAGTGGACCGGCTACGAAGTGGCTCGGCGAATTCGTGCCGAGCTATCGCTAAGATCCATGCTGTTGATCGCGCTGACCGGCTACGGTCAACCGGAAGACACCCGAGCCGCTCTCGCCGCGGGATTCGATCGGCATTTGGTCAAACCGGTCGATCTCGACCAACTGGCCGAATTGCTGCAAGACGGCGTCCCGCCGCGATCCTCGGCATCTTCCTGAGTTGCTCCCCATTTTCGTACCATCGAGTTCCCCTTCTGTATCGTCAGATTCTATGGAGGATGTCGAATATCGAGTTCCCGTTTGGTCTCGGCGGATTCCATAGAACGAACTAGGGAGTCGAAAAGTGGAATTCGACCGGCACTTCGGACACCTGCCTTTCTGGAGAAACTCATCATGACTTTGGTTCAAGGAAAACGATGGCTGATATGCGGAATGGTTTGGGGCCTGTTCTGCCTAGCAACTCCCGGGGCACGAGCGGTCGACAAACCAGCCGGGGTGGCCATCGATCTAGCGATCTGCCTCGACATTTCCGGCAGCATGGAAGGATTGATCGAATCGGCGAAAATCAAACTGTGGACGATCGTCAATGACTTTGCCCGCATCGAACCTACGCCCCATCTGCGGGTAGCACTGTTGACCTATGGTTGCAACGCCTACGATCCCAAAAGCGGTTGGGTACGCAAAGACCTCGATTTGACGACCGACTTGGATGATGTGTATCGGCAATTGAACGCCCTGCGGACCAACGGTGGCACCGAATTGGTCGCTCGCGTCAGCCGCGACGCCCTTCAGCAGTTGAAATGGCGGGAGGACCGCGACGCGCTGAAAATCATTTTCGTCTGTGGCAATGAACCGGCCGACCAAGATCGGGAAGTGAGTCTCGAATCGGTCGCTGCGGAAGCCAAGAAGAAGGGCATTTTCATCAACGCCATCTATTGTGGTTGGGCAAACCATCCTGAAGCTCGCAAATGGCAAGAATTCGCCCTGGCGGCCGGTGGTAAATATTCCAACATCGACCAAAATCAAGCCGTCAAACAAGTGGTGATCGCAACGCCTTACGACGATAAACTTTTGGAACTGAACCATGCTCTGAACCGCACTTATGTGGCTTACGGCAAAGAAGGGAGAGCGAAGGCGGAAAACCAACTTCTTCAAGACGCCAACGCCCGCCGAGCCGCCCCGGCAGCCGCTCTGGAACGCGCTGCCACCAAAGCCAGCGGCATCTATCGCAATAGCGCGTGGGACATTATCGATCGAATGAAAGAAGATCCGAAGTTTGACTGGAAATCGCTGAAAGAAGAGGAATTGTCGGAAGAATTGCGTCAACTCCGTCCCGAACAACGCGAAGCCTACATCCGGGCCAAAGCAGCCGAGCGTGCGGAATTGCAAAAACAAATCGCCGAACTGAGTGCCGCCCGCGCCAAATTCCTTGCGGAACAGCAACGTAAGCAACCGCCCCATGCCGCCGACAAAGCCTTCGATGAAGCCATCCGGGCACAAATCCGCGAACAGGCCAAAACACGCAACATCCACATTCCGTGATTGATTGCCCCGACCGAATCCGCCTTCCGCAACAGCCCGAATACGCCACACCTCCCCATTCCTCGGAGGAGGCTTGGCTAGCTAAGCCTCGCAAACTGGAAAGATGGAAAGCTCCTGTCGAAAGCTATCTTTCCAGTTTCTCCGCCGGGGCTTGGCTTGCCGTGGCTGTGCCAGAATCTCTCTTCTCCGGTTTAGGCAGGTCACATCGCATTGGCCGATGCTTGCGGCGCTACGCTCCAGACGGCTTTGCGCTCCCTGGAAGCTGTTCCTGCTCCATTGAGTTGAATTCGCCACACGAGCTGAAGTGTTCTTGAGTTGCATTTGCCGCATGGGCTGAAGTGATTGGCCGATTGTGACGATAGTAACGATAATCCGGGACCATGCCTCTTGAAGGGATGGTTGTTTTCCGTCCGTTCATGGAATTTCCGACCGTTTGGAACAGCGAATGGCACGCATGCCCCATGAATTTGCTCAGCAGATTTCGACAGAGCATGGGCGTCGCCACGTCCGTCCCTCGTGGAGTCCCTGGCTGGCGCTGACTCTGCTGCTGGGGGGAATGGTGTCCTTCGTCGGAGTGATGATTTTTTTCGCCCTGCTGGGACAACGCTTCGCGGAACAGCAAAGGATGGCCCCCCCAACGATGGCGGAGGTCGAACCTGAACTTTTGCCACCGGAGATTACCGTTTCTCCTAGCGTGGGGCAGCTTCGTCGCGTCCAAGGAGAAAACGATGGACCAACGCTAACGCTTCCCCCCGACTCCAACTCGCTCTCAGATTCGGAGAAAACGCTGCCGACTCGGCCTGAGGTCCATGTGCCGCTGCTCCCCCGGATTGCACCGCTGCCGTGGCAACCTCGGCTTGCTGCTGAACCGTCTGCCGTGCCGTCGGCCTCGCCAATGGGGCCGATTCCGACACCGTTCAATCTCCCCTATCGCCCGCTGGTGCCATTGGCC
>CALEEC010000475.1 GCA_937949245.1 uncultured Gemmataceae bacterium
ATGCCGACAAGGCGGTTCTCCACGTGATCGATACGACCGACGCCGTGCTTGCCGGCAATGGTGTTGAGCTTTTCGATCAAAGCGACCGCGTCGATCCGCTCTTTGTTCAAAGCGACCGGCACACCTCGATGAAATTCGATCTCGATGTACTCGGGTTGATCCGGGGCCAGGGCAGGATCGGTAGTCCAAGCGAAGGCATCGGCCGGAGGTTCGTCCCAGGGATCTTCCAAGACGCCGGCTTCGCAACTACGTCCAAACAGATTTTGATCGATACTGTAGGGACTTTCAATCGTCGCCTCGACGGGGATCTGGTGTTTTTTGGCATACTCGATCGCTTCGGGGCGAGTCATCTTCCATTCGCGGACCGGAGCGATAATCTTCAAATCCGGGGCCAAAGTCTGGAAGGTGACATCGAAGCGGACTTGGTCGTTCCCTTTCCCCGTGCAACCGTGAGCGACGGCCTTGGCATTATGCTGCCGCGCGACATCGACCATCAGCTTGGCGATCAGGGGCCGACCTAGCGCCGTTGCCAGGGGATATTTGCCTTCATACAATGCTCCTGCTTGGAGAGCGGGGAAGACAAAGTGATCGACAAACAAGGCGCGTGCGTCGATCGCAATCGCATCGACCGCCCCCGTTTTCAGCGCTTTTTGCCGAATTTTCTCGATATCTTCACCTTGTCCCAGATCGCAGGTGAACGTTACCACGTCCAATCCATATTTTTCCTTGATCCAGGGGACCATTACCGAGGTGTCCAAACCGCCGCTGTAGGCGAGAATCACCTTATCCGCCATAGTTGATGTCGCTCTCTGAAGGTTTAGGGGCTGCCCATCGGATGTAGTTGCTGTCGGATATACTTCGCGTTCGTGAAGAGATGTTATCGGGAGCCGTCATGAATGCGTCAACGCCGTTTCGCCTCGTTGTGCCGCGTTTCTTGTGGGAGGAGATGATCCAACATGCTCTGAACGAACGGCCCTTGGAATGTTGCGGCTTGCTCGCGGGGGTGGTCGATGAAATTGAGCGGATCGGCCAGGTTTGTCAGCGCTACGCTCTGGTCAATGCCCTTGCTAGTCCAGTGCGGTTCGAGTCGGACCCCAAAAGCATGTTGTTGGCCGTCAAAGACATGCGGAGGCGGGATATTGACGTGTTGGCCGTCTATCATTCGCATCCGACCTCGGACCCGATTCCGAGTATCACGGATCTGAAACAAAACTACTCCCCCAAGGTGGTCAATCTGATTATTGGACTTGCTGGAGAGGTGCCTCAGGTGCGGGCGTGGTGGTTGGACACGCACGGCGCACGGGAGGCCAGTTTCGAGATCCTGTCCGAAGGCGAACCATCCGAACCACCGACCGACGCCTCATCGATCACTAACGATCGGCGGAGCTAACGCTGCATCGCAAGGGGGCTGAAGTTCCACGATGCTTGGTCAAAACCTCCGTTGACCCACGTCGGATGGCTCGCCCTGTTTGCGAACCACCTGCGGACTGGCGTCCGCGGTTCCTAGCGTCGCGCAAACAACGAACCACCCGCGGACTGGCGTCCGCGGCTCCTATTGTTGCGCGAACAATGGTTGAAGCCAACGATGCCAGTCGTCGGGTGATGCAGCATCTCCGTTGACTCACGTGGACGGCTCGCCGAATCGTCTTGGGAACCTAGCGCATTCGTTCGCGTCGTTCGGATGCGCATTTTCGTTGCATTCGTTCGTTTCGTTGGGATAGGTCATTTCTTTCCACAAGTTTTCTGTTTCTCGTCGCTTGCCCATCAATCGTCGCTGACGAGGGGGCCGATGATTTCTTTGAACATCGGTGAATGCCTACCTGGCTCATCTTCCAGGAATCCCCGCTTTTTGCCCGGACGGGGATCGTGTAAGGGACTACCTATGATCGCCATCTCCCCTCATCGTGCGAGTCAGCCACGCCGTTGGGCGTGTGCCGTGATGCTGTGCATTTTAGGCTGGGTGTGTCAAACGTCGGCCCAAACTCCCTTGCCGGGGGGGGGCAAGTCTGCACCTGCCGTGGCCCTAAACCTACCCGATGTCCACCACCATTCACCGGCCGAGAAGACGGTTTCGCTGACGCTAGGGCAATGCTTGAAAATAGCCCAGGAACGCCAACCGACGTTGGCGGCTTTGCGTGCCAGTCTGAACGCGGCCATCGCAGGACGCCAGGCGCTGGACACCATTCGCGGCGTCAGTTCGGTCTTGACACCGGACCTCTGCTTGCGGAAACAGCAGGCCGATCGAGGCATCCTCGTGGCCCAGGCGGAGCTGGCCCAAGCGGAACATGACGTGAACTATGCCGTCATTCGGATGTATTACTCCGTTGTGCTTGCCCAGCGTCAAGCGGCATTGGCCGAGGACATCATTGCTCAGATGGAAACCTATCTTGAATTCGTCAATGGTCTGATTAAAGACGGTGCGACGACCAAAGAGATCAACGTCGATACTCGCGACACGCTGTTGGTGTATCTGAGCCAATTGCGGGGCAAACGGACCGAGGCGATATTGGCTCAGGAACGGGCCATGGCGGGCTTGCGGGAAGCGATGGGGGTGGGGTGCGAGATGGAGTTTCTCCCTGCCGATCAACAGCTTCCCGAGATGAATCTGGAGGTCGAAAAGGCCACCGTGGTCGATCTCGCGTGCAGTCGTCGGGGCGAGATGACCTTGGCCTCTGTGGGAGTTGAGATCGTTTGGCTGGAAACCTCGGCCCAGTCGGCGATTCGATTTCGCCCGCTGACGCGGACCTTCGCGGCAGGATCGGACCTTCATGCCAAGCAAGTGCCCCAAGGCAGTCGAGAGGCGGAATATCGTCCTAACGCGATCGGTTTGGAGATGCCCAGCCACTTGGTCGGTGATCGAACATCGCGCATGGCACGTTCGGCGGCCCTGGGAGAGCGAGCGGATGCGGTCCTCCAGAAGACCAAAAACTTGATCACGCTGGAAGCCGAGAATGCCTTTCTCAAATGGCAAGAAACGCGCAGCAAAGCCAAGCACCTCAAGGAAGGTGCGGCAGCCGCCAAAAAGCTGGTCGAGCGGGTACGCAATGATGCCGGCGGATCGCTGAAGAAATCGGAACAGTTGACGACCGAAGTCCTGACGGCACAAGCTCTTGCGGCGTACAACGAGTCGCTGTTTCAACAGATCCTAGCCTTGGCCGCTTTGGAACGTGTTACTGCGGGAGGGGTTTTTGTGCAATTTCCCGGAAGGTGATGCCCTGGAACGATTTCCAACGCTGAACCAAAGGCTGTCGAAGATTACCGAGCGCTAATCAAGAGGAGCAAACACAGTGACAGGCAACTACAACAGGAAATTCACTCTGGGGACTGTGGTGATGCTGGGGCTGTGGTTGGCTCCGGCAGCGCTACTGACGGAGGCGAAAGGAGGTCCGAAGGGCACTCCGAGTGATCCGGTGCGTATCGGTATGGTACGAAGCATGTTCCGGGACATTCCCCCGGAGATGGTTCAGGCGATGGCTCGCCCGTTTCGGTCGCTGATGGAAAATCAGACCGGCCTCAGTGGCGAAGTGGAGCATCTGCCCGATGCTTGGGCTTTGGCCGAGAAACTCCAACGGGGGGAGACGCATCTAGGAGTGTTTCACGGCTTTGAGTTTGCCTGGGTCAAGCAACGCTATCCCGAGTTGGAACCGTTGGTGATCGCCGTGCCTCCGGTACGGAAGTTGCAAGGGTTCCTCGTAGTGCGTGCCGATAGTGCCATTCACCAACTCGACGACCTAGATGGTAAGAAGGTGGCACTGCCGACCGGTTCGCGCGAGTACTCGCGATTGTTCCTCCAGCGAGCCATTCAGTCAGTGGTGAACATCCAGCAGGCATGCCCCGATTGCATCGAGAATGCGTTGCATGAACTGATCGATGGCCAACTCGCGGCAGTGGTCAGCGATGCCGCGGCGCTCAAGAGCTTTGAAGATCGACACCCAGGCAAATTCGCCAAATTGCGGATCTTGGCGGAATCGGAGGTGTTTCCATCTACCGTCGTGGTGTACAGACGCCAGGGATTGGAGCCGGGGATCTTAACGCGATTCTACAATGGCTTGATCAAGGCTCACACGACGACGCAGGGGCGAACGCTCATGATGCTGTGGAAACTGAAAGGATTCGAGGGCATCCCCCAAGGATACGCCGAGCAATTGGCCGCATGCTTGCGATCGTATCCGCCACCGGACAGCGCGACCGGCACCGGCACGCTGACTTCCGGCGGAGGCAAAACGACCGAAGCGACCCCGGCGAATCGCGTCCGGGATTAGCCGATGAGTTGAAGCCCAAAGCGGTATGAGTCCAAGCCCCTGGTGATGCCGGGGGCTGTTTTCGTTAACCGAGATAGCCAACCAAGCCGATATTCGCTATAATCCATCTGTTCTTTTGTGCACCAGGAGGAGGGGGGAAGTCTGCGAAAACCTCCGCCCGAAATTCGATGATGGCAGCGGCCGACCATGCCTACCAACAAAATAGGGAAAGCGGCCGACCGCGCCGACACCGATCAGGGAAGCGGACGAACACGCTAACATGACAGGGAGAGCGGACGAACGCGCCCACAACGAGAAGGAAGCGGACGAACGCGCTGTCTGGGAGACGGGGTATGTCTCAGAATATTTTGCCAGTGTCGATCACTCAGGAAACCCGCGACCGTTACTTGCGTTACGCGATGTCGGTGATTCTCTCGCGGGCATTGCCCGATGTCCGCGATGGTTTGAAGCCGGTGCAGCGGCGGATTCTCTATGTGATGCATCATGATTTGCGTTTGAACTTTGACGGGCCGACGCGCAAATGCGCCAAAATTGTCGGAGATGTGACGGGGAACTATCACCCGCACGGCGATGTCGCGGTGTATGAAGCCCTGGTGCGGTTGGGGCAAAATTGGGTGATGCGTGAGCCGTTGATCCACAAACAAGGCAACTTCGGCTCGGTAGATGGCGACCCCCCCGCGGCCCAGCGTTACACCGAAGCCAAATTGTCGGCCATCGCCTCGCGGTTGATGGACGAATTGGCGCAAGATACCGTCGATATGCAACCGAACTACGACAACACCCGGCAAGAACCGAAGGTGTTGCCGGCGCAGTTTCCGAACCTTCTGGTCAACGGTTCCTCTGGCATCGCGGTCGGCTTGGCCACGAATATCCCCCCCCATAATCTGGGCGAAGTGTTGAAAGCCTGCGTACTGCTGATCGACCATCCCGAGGCCACGACCGCGGAACTGATGCAAAAGGTGAAAGGCCCCGATTTCCCTCTGGGGGGTAAAATCATCACCGATCGAGCAACGTTACGCCAAATTTACGAAGAAGGCACCGGCAGCATCAAAATTCAAGGGGAATGGAAACTCGAAGAAGACGGCTCGCGGCGACAGATTGTCATCACCTCGATTCCCTACGGCGTGGATAAAGGAAAACTCGAGGCCGAGATGGGAGCCATCATCGAAGACAAGAAACTCCCGCAAGTGACTGGATTAAGCAATGAGTCGAATGAGAAAGATGGACTGAGAATCGTTCTGGATTTGAAGCGTGGTGCGGACCCTGCCTTGGTGATGGCGTACTTCTACAAGCATACGGACCTTCAACAAAGTTTTGCCTACAACCTCACTTGCTTGGTGCCGACGCCGGATGGTCGGATGTTGCCGCAACGGCTGGGATTGAAGGCCATCCTACGGCATTTCCTCGATTTCCGGCTGCAAACGGTACGCCGAAGATTCCAATATGAGCTAAATCAACTGAAACGACGGATTCACATTCTGGAAGGCTTTCAGAAAGTCTTCGATGCCCTCGATGAGGCCATTCACATCATTCGCACCAGCAGCGGCAAAGCGGATGCAGCGGCGAAGTTGATGGCTCGCTTCCAACTCGACGGAGAGCAAACCTCGGCCATCTTGGAAGCCCAATTGTACAAGATCGCGCAACTGGAGATTCAAAAGATTCTCGACGAACTGAAGGAAAAACGTCAGGAAGCCGAACGCATCGAGAGCATTTTGGCATCCGAAGCGAAATTGTGGGGTGTCATCAAACAAGAACTCACCGAATTGGCGGAACAGTACGGCAATAAGCGGCGCACTCGGATGGCCAATGAAGAGGACGTGCCGGAATACGATCCTGAAGCTTACATCGTCCGCGAAAATACCAACGTCGTCGTGACACGCGACGGCTGGATCAAGCGGGTAGGGCGATTGGCTTCCGTCGAAGGCACCCGGGTGCGCGAAGGCGATGAAGTGATTGCCGTGGTGCCGGGCAATACGGTCGATCATGTGATCTTCTTCACCGACGACGGCACCGCTTACACCATGCGGATTCAGGATGTACCTGCCAGTTCGGGATATGGCGAGCCGATTACGAAATACTTCAAACTGAACGACAATGTCCGGGTCATTGCCGCGGAAACGACCGATGAGCGGTTCACGCCAGCCGATCGAGCGGCGGTCGGAGAAGTGCCGGGAGGGCCGTATTTACTCGCAGTCAGTTCGCAGGGATATGCCTTGCGTACTCCGATGGCTGCCTTCCGCACCGCATCGACGCGCGCGGGCCGGCGTTTCATGCGCCTGGGAAATGAGGATAAAGTCGTGTTCGTTCAAGTGGTCCGCGAAGAGTCGGCGATATTTTTGGCATCTGAAAAAGGGCGAGTGGTTCTGTTCCCCATCGATGAAGTCTCGATCCTTTCTGGGGCCGGTAAAGGGGTGGTGGGAATGAAACTTGACCCCCAAGATCGCTGTATCGGCGGATTGTTGACGGCACGCAATTCGGACAAACTAGTTCTCGAAACCTCCAGCGGCAAGACTTTAGAACTGACCCGCCAAGGCCAACCATTGGTCCACCGCGGCAGTAAAGGTTTGGACGTGGTGCGTCGTTCGACCCTAACACGGATCGTACCTCCGCCGATTGAGTTGATCGATTGGGAAAACCTGGACGTCATCTTGGCCCTGCGTGCCCAACGGGCTGCCAGTGCGGAATCGTTGGATATCCCCACGGTTCCCGACGAGCCAGCCGATGGGTTGTTCCATGAGTCGAAATCGAATTAAACATCGAATGCACGGATAGTTGGGGAAGAGTTCCTTCATGGGGATCGGTGAGCATTGTCTGTGAGGATTCTGTTATGAGTGCGATCGTGATGCCTAGGAAAGAGTACAACGCAGAGTCTATCACGGCCCTCGAAGGTTTAGAAGCCGTTCGCAAACGGCCCTCGATGTACATCGGAAGTCCAGACAACAAGGGATTGCACCATCTCATTTGGGAAATTGTCGATAATTCCGTGGATGAGCATCTCAATGGCTTCGCGGATACGATCACCATCACCTTGCACAAGTCGGGCGATGCGATCACCGTGACCGACAATGGCCGGGGGATACCGGTAGACCTGCATCCCAAGTTGAAACGATCCGCGTTGGAAGTGGTGTTCACCACGTTACACGCCGGCGGCAAATTTGGTGATAACGACAGCTACATTCACTCGGGGGGGCTGCATGGCGTAGGGGCTTCGGTGGTCAACGCCTTGTCGCGGAAATTGGTCGCTACCATCCGCCGTGATGGCTTTGAATGGCAGCAGACCTACATTCGGGGCGTCCCCCAAGGCGACGTGCAAAAACTCCAGCCTTATCGCGGGCATGGAACCAGCATCTATTTTGAACCCGACGAGATGATCTTCAAGAATACGCATTTTGATGCGGATATCATCCGATCGCACCTCGAAGATCGCTCGTATCTTCACAGCGGCTTGAAGATCCTGTTCAAAAACGAAGTCACAGGCGAAACCCATGATCTGACGCACCCCGGCGGAGTGCCGGAGTTTGTAGCTCGCTTGGTGAAGGAGGGGCAAAAACCAGCCATCACCGAATCGATCTTCTATCTGAACCGACCGACCGGCGACAAGATCGAGGTGGCGTTGCAATGGACTGAGTCGACCGAGGAACGCATCCGTTCGTATGTCAACGGGATTCGCACGCCTCTGGGCGGAACCCATGAGAACGGCTTCAAGAACGCCATTCGCAAAGCCATCAACCGCTACATCGAAACCCACGATGTCAAACTGAAAGACTTGAAGATTACCTCCGAAGACATTCGAGAGGGGATAGTCGGAGTCTTGTCGGTTTGTGTCCGCGAACCGATGTTCCAATCGCAGACCAAAGAACGTTTGAACAATCCCGAAATGGAAGCTGCGGTCGATAACTTTGTTCGGCCAGCTTTAGAGACATGGTTGAACAATAACAAGAGCGCGGCGGATCAGATTGTCGGCCGTATCGTCCTGGCGGCTCGGGCACGGCAGGTGTCGCGAGAGGCAGTCAATGAGGTCAAACGGAAGTCGGCCACCTCACGGCGTTTGAGTCTG
>CALEEC010000476.1 GCA_937949245.1 uncultured Gemmataceae bacterium
GACCTTCGATCGGCTTCGGCAAGGAGAGTTCGACTGGCTCGTTTTTACCTCCAGCAATGGGGTGAAAGCCTATTTGAATCGACTGTTGCAAGTCGGTCATGATCTACGGTTGCTGGGCCGAGTTCAACTAGCCGCAATCGGCCCTGCTACTGCGGAGACTCTGGCAAGCTATCATCTCAAGCCGGATGTGGTTCCAAGCCAAGAATTTCGGGCCGAAGAGCTGGCGGAGGTATTACGCGATCGCGTCCGGGGGAAGCGGGTTTTATTGGCTAGGGCCAATCGCGCCCGCGAGGTGCTTCGCGAACAATTGTCCCCTGTGGCCAGCATCGAACAAGTGATCGTCTACCATCAGACGGATGCCGTCGATGGTTCGTCCGAGGTGTTCGACTGTCTTCGACGGGGGGAAATCGATGTGATTACCTTCACTAGTTCCAACATCGCTCGGGCGGTATTACGCCACTGCGACGAGACGATCCGTAAAAAGATCGCACGCCGAGAAATCCAGATCGCCACGATTAGCCCCGTCACGAGCGAAGCGGTGCGCGAATTGGGGTTTGAAGTTGCCTGCGAAGCTCGTATTTACACCATCGATGGTCTGATCTCCGCTTTGGTAGAAAACCTCGGAAATCAGCACGCCACGAACGCCAGGGATTGACCCATCATTGTATATCGCGTAGGGCATTATACCCCAGATAAGCGATGATCGCCGCGGCAAGCAGCCCCATGATATCCACCATGACAAACGGAGACGACTTATCCGCCGGCGTGCCGGAACTAAACGGGATTCCCGCGACGAGATCGAGCAGGAAAATCACGAAGAGCAAGCCGGACACGCCAATCGCGGCCCAGCACAAACCCTTTTCCATCACGGCACCTCGTAACGCGAGCATACGACAGCCTCTCGGCTTGCCGATCTAGGGAAATTTTGGAGCGCAACTGATCCTCGCATCGAACATATTACTTGGCCTGCGTTGGTCAGCAACGGTCCGATAGAGAAGTTTTTCACTTTCCGCCGCTGGTCCGATGCCACAGCCGCTACAACAAGTACGTCGCGAACGGTTGAGACGTTTTTCGCTGTCGCGACGCTGGTCACCGGCCCCAACCGCTGCAACAAGTACATCGCGACGGAAACCCCTTTGCATTTCGCGGTATGTTTCCCTAAGTTGACAGGAAGTATGGTCGTCTGTCAGCCCGCTTGGGAAGTCAATACCTGCCTCTGCCCTGGTGGAAAAATACCATCAGAGTTTCTGGAGCTATCCGATATGCCTGCTATTCCGCTGTCGCAAGTGGCAATCCATCTTCGGCCGAATGATAACGTCGCCGTCGTAACGAAGTCGATCGGTCCCAATTGTGAAATTCAGTTCGACGGTCACACCTTCAGCACGACGCAAGGGATCAAGCTCGGTCACAAGATGGCGGTTGTCCCGATCCACGAAGGCGATGCCATCCGCAAATACGGCCAGATTATCGGTTTCGCGGCCAAAAATATTGTTCCTGGGGAACATGTTCACGTTCACAACGTCAAACTCGGCACTTTCGAGCGGGATTATGCTTTCTGTCGCGATTGCCCCCCGCCTCCGGCACCTCCGGCGGAGTATCGCACCTTCATGGGCTATGATCGCGGGGATGGGCGCTATGGGACCCGCAATTACATTGCCATCATCAGCACAGTCAATTGTTCCGCCTCGACGAGCAAGTACATCGCCGAGCGACTGCGTGCTATGGGTATCCTCGAGAAATTCCCGAATGTCGATGGAGTGGTGCCCATCGTTCACAAACACGGTTGCGCCATGGCTTACGACGGCCCCGATCATAAGCAGCTCGACCGCACGCTGGCGGGATTTGCCCGCCATCCCAACGTGGCCGCTTACATCATCGTCGGTCTAGGGTGCGAGACGGGGCAAGCGCTGCATTTGATCGAAAACGAAGGTTTGCAACTGATTCAACTCGGCGGCCAAAAGAAGAAAACCACCGTTCTGAATATCCAAGAATGCGGAGGCATCGGCAAGACGGTTGAAGCCGGAGTGCAAGCGGTCATCGACCTGTTGCCCTATGTGAACGAGATGAAACGCGTGCCGCTTCCGGCCAAGCATTTGGTTTTGGGCACGAACTGTGGTGGGTCGGATGGCAACAGTGGCGTGACGGCTAATCCGGCTTTGGGAATCGCCTCGGATCTGATCATTCAACAAGGCGGCACCAGCATTCTTGGCGAAACCCCGGAAATCTACGGGGCCGAGCATTTGCTGACGCGACGTGCCATTTCGCCGGAAGTCGGCGAAAAGTTGGTCGAACGCATCAAGTGGTGGGAATGGTACACCGGCATTTTTGGCGCGGAGATCAATAACAATCCTTCCGTCGGTAACAAAGAAGGCGGCCTGACGACCATTTACGAAAAATCGTTGGGAGCGATCGCCAAAGCCGGCAGTACCGCCTTGGTAGATGTGGTCCACTACGCCGAACCGGTAAAAGCCAAAGGCTTCGTCGTCATGGATACGCCGGGGTATGATCCGGTGAGTATGACGGGAATTGTCGCGGGGGGAGCCAATATCTTAGTGTTTACCACGGGGCGTGGCTCGGTTTTCGGATGTAAGCCGGCCCCATCGATCAAAGTGGCTACCAATTCGCAGTTGTATCATCACATGATCAGTGACATGGACATCAACGCAGGTAAAATCCTGGAAGGTGTTCCCGTGGAGGAAGTCGGCCGCGAAATTTTCGAGGAGATCTTAGCCGTGGCCAGCGGCAAGAAAACCAAATCGGAGATCAACGGAGTCGGAGAAGAAGAGTTTGCCCCCTGGGGCATCGGACCGACGTTGTGATCGCGAGTGCCCGACTGGATCGAATCGTTCCCCCGTCCCATTGCTCGCTGAGGGAAGCCGTTTATGCAACGTCCATCCCGTGCTTGGCTAAGCGGAATTGTCACGCTGACCTTTTTGTTGGCAGTGCTCCTCGGCGCACAAAAACCGGCGACCAAAGAAGCTACCTTCCGAGCCGGGGCTGCTGCCGTCGATATCTCGCCGACCGAATTTCCGCTCCATATGCCCGGCGGATTCAGCGAAAATCTGGCTGAGAAAGTACATGATCCGCTCTACTCGCGAGCGAT
>CALEEC010000477.1 GCA_937949245.1 uncultured Gemmataceae bacterium
ACCGCCGACCCATTGAAACCCATTACCGACCTGACGCCATCCGCCCGGAATCCATACCCGTCCCGGAGGCGGCACACGCCAAAAACCGCTGATCCAGATGAAATCTTGGCGTTCGTCGTCCCAAGCCCAATAGCCGGGAATCCATTGGACATCGTCTCCCGCCGGTTTTTGATCCGGGGGAAGTTCCTCGATAGGTTCCGGCGGTTGTCGCTCAATGATCGGCCCGGGCAATGGACGTTGTTCTACCGTCGCGGCATAGGCTTCATGCACCGGGCCACGAGCGAGAATTTCGATGCCATCGTTCGGAACTTGAGCATGAGCCGAACTTGCCGACAAAGCCCACCCGCAGGCGAGGATCAGAACTTCAAGCGATCGGCGGATCATTCGGCACCTCATTCGAGATAGTAGGGAAGACTCGTTGCGTGATCGGTTCATCAGGGCAACGATCTCCCATCGACCAACTTGCGCGTTTTCTCAAATAACTAGGTTGAGAAAATCGCACAAGCCGACTCACCCCGCCGTTCTCGAACTCATCCCACCAACACCGAGTTCCGCGTCACGTTGAAATATTTCGCCTTCGGATGATGTACTACGACGGCGGTTGTCGATTGCTCCGGTTCCAATTGGAACTGCTCACTCAATTGAATGCCGATCTGGGTGGGATCGATCAATTCAAACAGCTTCGTTTGATCTTCCAAGGCAGGGCAAGCCGGATAGCCGAACGAGTAGCGGCAACCGCGGTAGTGTTTCTTGAATAATTTGTGGATGTTCGGCGAATCATCCGCAGCAATCCCCCATTCACGGCGAATCTCGCGATGGAACCACTCCGCCGTCGCCTCAGCCGTTTCTACCCCTAGGCCGTGCAGATAGAGATAGTCTTGATATTTGTGCTGAACGTGCAACAGATCGTTGCAGCGGCGAGTCACCTCGGGTCCGACCGTGACGGCCATCAGACACAGCACGTCTCTGGCTAATCCGTCCACAGTCCTCGGCTCAAAGTAATCGGCCAAACAGAGATATTCGCCGTGGTCTTGCCGGGGAAATGTGAAGCGGAGCTTTTCGGTTCGGCCATCCGATTCAAACACGATCAAATCGTTGCCATCGGAAGCGGCGGGGAAGAACCCATAAACGGCCGCAGGGCGAAGGATTTGTTCCTCCAAACACCACTGCTTCAGCCGACGCAGCGCGGGATAGGCGACCTCTTGCATCTGACGTTCGTACTCGCGGGGTGAAAGGCCCGCTTTACGGAACTGCCATTGGGTGCTGAACAAGGTCCGCTCGTTGAGAAATGGGAAAACTTCCTCCAAAGGAATATCCTTGCGGACTCGCATGCCCCAAAATGGCGGTTGTGGTACGTTGGTGCTGGCCGGCAACGTTGGAGAGCGACGGATATGGGTCACTTGCTGCATCACGGCATCGTGGATGGGGCAGCATCCCCCCTCTGAATCGCGATGATGCCCATTGCCCGCGACGGCGGTCGTCAACGGCATGGCCGCCGACTCTGCCACGCCGCGAATCGCAGCACTGCCGATGCTAGCCAACTTCTTACGTGCCACCAATTCATCCATGATCCGCAGGCCATCGAAGGCATCTTCGCCGTAAAACAGTCGGCCTTTATAGATGCGCCGCAGATCCTCTTCAACGTACTTACGCGTCAGTGCCGCTCCGCCGAGGATGACCGTGGGGGTAAGTCCGCGTTCGTTTAACGTATGCAGGTCTTCTTTCATCACGACCGTCGATTTGACCAACAGTCCCGACATACCGATCGCGTCGGCATTTTCTTCGCGGAACGCATCCACCATCTTCTCAATCGGCACCTTGATTCCCAGATCGCGCACCTTGTAACCGTTGTTCGACAGAATGATGCCGACCAGATTCTTGCCAATGTCGTGAACATCTCCCTTGACCGTCGCCAGGATGATTCGCCCTTTTTCCGCTCCTTCGACTTTCTCCATGAACGGTTCGAGATGCCGAACGGCCGCCTTCATCACCTCGGCCGACTGGAGGACGAACGGCAACTGCATCTGCCCGGCACCGAACAGGTCGCCAACCACCTTCATTCCGTCGAGCAGGATTTTGTTGATGATGTCGATCGGCGAGTAGGTTTGCATCGCTCGATCGAGATCAGCGATGAGCGTTTCGCGTCGCCCCTGAATGATGGCTTGCTTCAAGCGTTCTTCGACCGTCTCGCCGAGATTGCCGCTTTTGGAGTCGGCACCATCGGCTTTTTTGTCGGCGTAATGCTCGATCAGTTGATGCAACGGATCGCCCTGCGAGCGATCGTCGAACAGCAGTCGGCGGCACAACTCCTTGCCACGCTCATCGATGCGTGCCAACGGCAAAATCTTCGAGGCATGCAAGATGGCCGAATCCAAACCGTATTCCAAAGCATAGTGGAGATACACCGAGTTCAACACTTGTCGGGCATACGGATTCAAGCCGAACGAGCAGTTCGACAAACCGATATGCGTCAACGCTCCGGACAATTCCGCTTTGATACGTCGGATCGCTTCAAAGGTTTCGATGGCACTACGGCGTGTCTGTTCCTGTCCGGTCGAGATCGGAAACACCAGTGGATCGAACAATAGGTCGCTGGGCGGGATGCCGTACTCGCCGACGCAGATGTCGTAGATGCGCTTGGCGACTCGGAATTTCCATTCTGCGGTGTCGGCTTGTCCCGTCTCGTCGATGGTCAACGCGACCAGAGCAGCCCCGAACTTCCGAGCCAACGGCACGATCTTGTCGAGCTTGTTGCGACCGTCTTCCAAATTGATCGAATTGATGATCGGCTTGCCGCTAATGAGTTTCAGCGCGGCTTCGATCACCGGCACCTCGGTCGAATCGACCATCAATGGCTTGGTGATGTAGGCATTGTAGCGTTTGATGACCTCTTTCATATCGCGGACTTCGTCGCGACCGACGAACGCAGTGCAGACATCCAAGACATGCACGCCTTCGCGTTCTTGTTCTTGGGCCATCTGCAACAGGCCATCCCAATCGTCCTTTTCGAGCAATTGCTTGAACTTCCGCGAACCATTGGTGTTGGTCCGTTCGCCGACGAGCAGGGGACGAGGTTCCTGTTGCAATTCCATCGATCCCAACAAACTCGACACGGCCGGCACATAGCGTGGCGACCGCGGCGCGGGTTTCCTGCCATACAGACGGTCGACAACGACTTTCAAATGATCTTTGGTCGTACCGCAGCACCCCCCCACAATGTTAACGCCGAACTCGGTGACAAAGCGTTCGAGCCAATCGGCCAATTCCTGCGGTTGCAGCGGAAAATACGTCTCGTCGCCCCGGGTCTCCGGCAGCCCCGCGTTGGGCAACACGCTTAGTTTGCGACTGCAATATTGGCTCAGATGCTGAATCGAGGTCAGCATCAGATCAGGCCCGACGGCACAATTCAAGCCGATGACATCGATTTCCTGGATCGCTTCCAAAGTCGTCAGCGCCGCGGCGATGTCGGTACCCGGCAACATCTTTTGATCGGCCTGCATGATGGTCACCTGCACCATCAGCGGTAGTCGGATACCCTTGGCCTTCATCACCTCGATCGCCGTGATGGCCACGCATTTGGCCTGGAGGATGTCAAAACAGGTTTCGATCAACAACGCATCGACCCCCGCTTCGATCAAAGCC
>CALEEC010000478.1 GCA_937949245.1 uncultured Gemmataceae bacterium
GTTGGAGAGCCGCGGACGCTAGTCCGCGAGTGATTTAGAGACACCCGATGACTGATTTAGAAACACCCGACGACTCACGTCGTCGGCTCCTGCGTTCGGAACAGGCTGGCATAAGTCGACGGGAGCATCAACAACCCGCCATTCCATTGACCCCGTTGCACCGCAAAGCGATCATCCCGCACAAGGTACGGTTTAGTGGCCTTCCTTGACTAGATTGCGGTTCCAGTTTGGCACGATCACGGTGAGGTTCATTGTTCCGTTGGGCACGCATTGACAGCCGAGCCGCGATTCCATCTGTAGTCCCGGTGCGGTGTCGAGCATGTCTTCTTCGTCTTCGGTCGCCTTACTGCAAGATTCCAGCCCTTCCTTGACGATGACGTGGCAGGTAGCGCAAGCGCAAACGCCACCACAGGCGTGATCTAGATCGACGCCGGCACCGCAGGCAATGTCCAAGATACTCCCTTCCAAGCCAGTTTCGCCGTAGGGGATTTTTGCCGGGTCGACCTCGAAAGTCTTGGTTTCGTTGGTCGATTCCATGATGAAAGTGATCTGAAATTTCTGCGTCGGCTTGGCCACTTTCACCTTTTCAATGTAAGGATTCACTCCACCCATGTACGGTCTGTCCTTCGTTGAGAGTTCCCCACACGCGGAAGATCCGCACGGATCGTGGCGTGTCTGGGGTAGTTTAATTCTGTTCCCAATCCAGCAGTACGATGCTTGGCTCTTGAGGAGCGGGGGCACCAACAGGGATTTCCAATTTTTTCAGTTGCGGAAATTCCGATCGGCGTTTGGGTTGCAAAAATTCGTCGACCGGTAAGAGGTCTTCGTATCCGCGAACGCCACAATGCATCGGAACGATATACCAACGCGGCTTAAGCTGGGCGACGACTTTACGAGCCGTCGAACCGTTGATCGTGTAAATGCCGCCGACTGGGATCATCAGCACATCGACCGGGCCGATCGCTTTGATCTGTTCCGGCGTTAGCTCATGGCCAAGATCGCCCAGATGTACGAAACGCACCCCGTCCGCCTCGACCATGAACACGCTGTTCAGACCGCGTCGCATTCCTTCGTCTTCATCATGGTAGGTGCCGACGTTGCGAATTTTCACGTCCTTTTGGCTAAAGTTGACAAAATTCCAGCCACGCCCTCGCTCTTTCAATCCTTGGACGACCTTGGCCTTGGCCGCGTTCTCCACGGCATCGACTTGGGTGTGATCGCTATGCAAATGCGACAGCAAGATGATGTCCGCTTGCGTGGTTTGCCGGCCGAACTCCGCGATCGCATGCGGATCGAAGACGATTTTCGTACCGTTGGCCGTCGTCAGCGTGAAAAACGACTGACCATGCCATTGCAACGTGTGCTTCTTGGGTTGGGCTTGCACGGGCATTGCTGGACAAACCCCGAGCAGCAATCCCAGCAGGAGCAAGAGATATTTCATCGGCAAACCTCCGCACGGAAGGAAAGGTCAACGGCGTCCGTTCAAAAACCACGCCATCAGTTGCCAACCCGGATCAAACACCAAATCGGCTTGGTCGGCCACCACTTCATCGTAACTCGTTTGCCCAGCAGAGGAAATCCCCGTGCCGGCAATGGCAAACGGGACCGGGCCATAAGCGTGGGCGCGTGTCCGCAATGGCGTTCGATGGTCCGGTGAAACCAAGATCCGCCAATCGCCGTAAGCGGGCAATGCACGCAACAGTGGCCCGACAATTTCGCTATCGATGCGTTCCAACGCTTCGATTTTCGCTTCAACCCGTCCTTCGTGCGATGCCTCGTCGGGAGCTTCGATATGAACGCAGACCAAGTCATGATGCTTCAGGGCTTCGACGCCATAACGCCCCTTGGCCGTGTAGTCGGTATCGAGGTAGCCGGTGGCTCCGGGAACATCGACACGCTTCCACCCCAACAACATGCCGACTCCGCGGACCAGATCGACGGCACTGATGATGGCTCCCGAAGGACCGTAGGTTTCGGCAAACGACCGAATTTGAGGGGCCTTCCCTTGCCCCCAAAGCCAGATCTGCGTTGCCGGGCGTTCGCCACGGGCTTGCCGTGCTTGGTTGACCGGGTGATCCGCGAAGATGGCTCGGCTGCGATCCATTAATTCGCATAAGATTTTCCCTCCTTCCCCTGTCGGCAGATAGGAGGCGATCGGGCGATCCGGGATGTCGTGCGGTGGCTGGGTCTTCAGCCCGACGAAAGGCGCGTTGTCCCCCCGGCCACGCCACACGAGGATATTGCGATAGCTGACTCCAGCGTGAAATTCCAACGTCCCGCCGGCCATATCGAGGTCGTCGAGTTCGCGTTTCAGAGCGGCGATCAATTCTCGCCCATCGGCATTGCTGATGTGCCCGGCGGTGAAGTCGCGCATTTCGCCGTTTTCGACGCAGATAAGGTTGCACCGAATGGCCCAGTCGTTCGGCCCCAGGGTGATGCCCATCGCCACGGTTTCCAACGGCGCTCGGCCGGTGTAGACCTGCAACGGGTCGTAACCGAACAAACTGAGCGTTGCGACATCGCTGGCCGGCGTCAGCGGTTGGGGGACGTTATTCGCTCGACCGACGACGCCTTGGCGAGCAATGGCGTCCATATTCGGCAAATGGGCGGCTTGCAACGGGGTACGCCCTTGCAGCGACTCTTGCGGTTCGTCGGCGCAACCGTCGGGAATGATGATGGCGTATTTCATGTGCGTTGTCGGTTCGGGGTTCAGATCGGCTGGCTTGGTCAGTAAAGCGGCTTCTGGCCGCAGAGTACCTGTTGCTGACTAGTATATGCCCGCGATTTTCCGAAAAGTTCACCAGATAGGTTTTTCCTCTCCTTGCGATGAACGTTGCGGCGGTTTAAGATAAGTGGTGAGAATCGTCAAGCGTCCAACGATCTCTGTTCGCATTTCCGACCAATCGAAGGGAGAGGAGCATTTCCCGACGGTTACTGGCGCTGCCCCTGACAATGGACGGGAGGGTTAACGATGTTCCACATCAAGAAGATCTTGTATCCCACGGATTTTTCCTCCTTCTCGAACCAGGCGTACTTTCATGCCGTGGCTCAAGCGGAAAATCATGGGGCTAGCTTGACCATTGTCACGGTTTACAAGCCGGGAGAGGGGGGAGCCGACTTGGTGGAGCGTCGCCGATTGCGCAACCAGCTCGAACAAATTCGCCCGGCCAATCCGTCGATTCCTGTCCATCACGTCTTTCTCGAAGGTGACCCAGCCACCGAAATTGTCCGCTATGCGGGTGATGCCAACATGGATCTGATCGTCTTGGGCACCCACGGCCGAACCGGCGTCGAACGGTTGCAGATGGGGAGCGTCGCGGAGCAAGTGTTGCGCGGGGCTCCTTGTTCGGTGTTGATCGTCAAACTGCCCAAAGGAATGCCCAACCCGGAACGTCCTCGCTTGGAACTCAGTGCAAACTCGGTCTGAGCAACACCGATCGCCACGATGCGAACAGAGAACCGACGCGCCCGCCGCGTCGGTTTTTTCGTTGTTGTCGTTTCGACGAATGTTCTTGATGGGTCTCAGGGGCAGCCGTTATTATTCGGCTCCTTTTGCTTCAGCGAGAATCTGAGAGTCGGGGCTGCCGTCTTTATTTGTTCACTTCGTCTCGACGAGAACCTCATATAGATGGGGTCGGCGTTCGAGTTGTTGAGCAATCCCCGAGAAAAACAGCAGCAGTTGCGTAGCTCCCGCGTGTGCCATTCGCGGGGCCGACGGCCCGAGAAGTTTCATCACCACCTTCGCAGCGGCACTGTCGGTCTGCAAGTAGACCTCGACCGAATGACGAATCCGCGAACGATCTTTCGGATCGAACAACGTCGTATGCTGCAGCACCGCCACTGCTTTGACCGGCACCTTGGGCAACAACACCCCCAAATGAAAGAATCCCTCGGCATACCAGACTCGGCCGTTGGTCCCGCGTGCGACTGTCTTCCAGACCAATTCGCTCCCTTGGGAATCGGTCCAACTGAAGGATTGCCGCGCCGTGGGCCGGATGGTCACGGCCGGCACCCCGAGGTGACGCCACGCCAAGCTCACTCGATCAGGATGATCCAACAGCCACTGATACAACGCCTCCGAGCAGAAAAATTCTTCCGTCTCCGAACGTGCCGCGATGGTCGGCTGATCGACGATGCTTCCGATCTTGGCTCGTACCGCAGGGGACAGCTGTTCCCACGCGGTCGGCAGCCAAACGCGAGCGTCAGAGCGTGTCTGCACGATCGCCCCCGGATCAGCCGCCGGCAGCAGTGTTGACGTCCAACTCAGCCACAATCCCAACGAAGCCGACAACCAGCGGAGCAGACGAACGCGAGGCATACGGCTTCTCCCCCTAGGCCAAGCTACGGATTTTGCAACTTCTGCCAAAATTATCGAACTTCGCGACCTTGTGGCATGAGTGAATTTATCGCGGCTTGCCTGCTCCCCCAAAAGGGACTCTTCGCCTACCCCTCGAAGGACTTCTTGCAGCGGATGCAAAACAAGCGAGCCAGACTTTGCACCCAGATGACAAAGTCTGGCCCGAGGAAGAGTTACGCTAAGCTAGACAACGGGCAATCCTGGAGGCGAAATCGGTTCTCCACCGTCGCGCGTGGCCAATGCCTGGAGGGTAGCCAACGGGATGGTGTCTGTGACGAAGCGGACCGCACCATCGCCGAACAGGATGTTGACTCCCCCCGTATGGGCCGAGTTCAACGGAATGTTGGCACTGAAGTTATGATGCCTCCCTGCCCTCGTGGCCACGTTGACCCAGCCATTGCGTTTCAGGTTGATGGCGTAGCGGATGGTCGTGGTGTTAAACGGCCGACAATCGCCGGGATCGCCACCGCCACTGGGAAGTTGGGGCCGATTGAAGCCCATCCAGGCCGAGTGCGGTTGCGAGCCACGCCAATCCACGCGGTTTCCACCCGAGTCAAACAGGAAGTCCCCATGTTCACCGACCATCATGGTATTAGAGGTACCATCGGTGATACCGGTCATTTGAACCCGGGTGTTGGGGCCGAGGATACCATTGCCAGCCACGATGCCATGCGGCGTGATCCACAGACTTACCGCTGGAGCGTTGCTGCTCCCAGCGATTGCAACGTAGTTGGTGCCCGCACCGTTGATGCCAGCGCCCATAGCACCGTTGATCATCGTCGGTAGCGGACTGGAGGGGCAGTTGAGGATCTTGAATTGGAAGTTATTCAACGCCACCAAGTTGGTAGTTGCTGCGCTGTTCCAGAATGTCTAAGACAAATTGAGTTGCGCGAAGATGGCTTGTTGCTCGACATAAGGCAACAGCGGTACGATCCACGAGTAGCCCCAACTACCGCCGGTGAGCGTGGCTTGAGTACCCGAGGGAAGTTG
The DNA here is from genome assembly GCA_937949245.1 of uncultured Gemmataceae bacterium. Lineage (GTDB taxonomy): Bacteria > Planctomycetota > Planctomycetia > Gemmatales > Gemmataceae > CALEEC01. The sequence continues at coordinate 5,348 of CALEEC010000478.1, forward strand.
GTTATTCGCGTCGTGGAACGAGTGCAGAGCCAAGCCCCACTGCTTCAGGTTGTTTTTGGCAGCTCATCCGAGCGGCGGCTTCACGGACTTTTTGTACTGCGGGTAGCAGCAGGCCGGTCAACACCGCAATGATGGCGATGACGACCAGCAGTTCGATCAGCGTAAAACC
>CALEEC010000479.1 GCA_937949245.1 uncultured Gemmataceae bacterium
GGGGCTGAAGCGATTGGGCGGATTATCACTGGCTCCGCGGCCATGCAGGGGTAAAGAAATTCGGCTCATGAGGGTTAGTATACATTTGCACCCTTATTATGTGAACAGGATTTCACCTTAAATGAGCGATTTTTTCCGAAAAAATCGACGCTTCGACGGGTTTCCACAGCGGGGTTTCATGACAGGCTGATGCTCGTCGCTTAGGAGGGGAACTGTATTTAAGCGACCAAGACACCGCCGGTGTTTGTCCCTGCCGACTTCGACCGTCGACTCGTGGCGAACCGATGCAACGCGGTCATCTTTCCCGAGGTGACGACGAATCGACGTGAAGAACACAACGCTCCATGCCAACGAATTATAGATGACTAAACGCGAACATCGATGTCCGCTTCCCGTCATCCGTGCGTTCGTCGGCCAATAATCCGATTCACGCGGAGGAACTCGGCCGGGTCGGTGAAGGCCGTGAAGAAGATCGGTTTGCCAGAAAACGCTAGCGGCGAAACTGGGCCAACGGCCATGAACGGAAACTCTTGCAGGTCGCGGCGCGGAAAACTCTGGGGATCGCGGAACGATTGGTAGAGTTCCAGCGACCGCTTGTCGCCTCCGACAAAGTCGCGTAACCGGTCGAATTCGGTGCCCATCGCCAGCCCGAAGCCGAAGGCGAGAATTCGCAGCTGCTGGAGAATCTCGTTGTCGATGCCGCCGAGCGTTTGGCTGATGAAGAACCAGCCGATGCCGTATTTCCGGGTTTCGCGCACGGCCCGTCGCAGCAGGGAGCGAAGACGATCCGCTTCGGAGTCCTCATCGAGCCGCCCGCTGGGTGCATGACGGTGCGCCTCGTCGAGCAGGACGAGCACATTGGCACTTTGCCGCGTACTCAAGCTCGCCGTAGCTTGGGATATCAGAATATTGAGGAGCTTGCCCAACAACCGGCGTTGCAATTCCTCGGACCAGAACCGCTGGTTACCTTGGCGGGAGATGTCGATCACGACTACCGGCCGCGGACCGGTGGTGTTTGCCGCGCCAAGCAGCATGTCGATGATGCCTGGATTCTGCGGGGAGCCAAAATTGAAAAGACGACGTCGCTGAGATCCGGTGGTAAACAACTGACAAATCGGAACCCATGAATGGTTCAAAACCTGAGCCAGGGCATTCGGGTCACCAAGGATGCGCTGTACGCGCTGCTGCAATTCCTTGGCTCTGGCTTGGCTGTAAATGAAGGTCGCGTTGTTTTGGTCATTGACCGCACGGAGAGCATCGACGAGTACCTGTTGTGTTCCGAGTGAATCCAGTCGATGAGTCCCTTCAAGGGAGTTGCGAATACCCTCTGCCGCTTTGCGAGCATTATCTGCCGATCGACTCGGGATACCGAGTTGCTCAAGAAATCGAAGAGAGATGATCATCTCTTCAAACGTCGTCCAGTCATCCAATTGAATATCGCTGATCCGAAAAACATATATCGGACGCCCTTGATTCTGAATTACCTGATCGAGTTGAAGCCCCTGCTGGCCAACGCGAGTGCCAGAGAGTTCCAACGAGAATTCCCCCTGTGGGTCGATGACCAGGATGCCGAGTTGAGGATGCCGGGCGTAGGCGCACAGCATCATTTTCGCCAACCCGGACTTGCCGGAACCCGTCTTGCCGAAGACCCCGAGATGGTACGCTTCCCCCGCCCCGCCGACGCCGCTGCCGAAATGCTTGAACCACATGGGGTACAGCACGTCGTTCGCGTAGGCCTTGCCCAGGTAGACGATTTCCTGCTGATAGACCGACAGAAGCTGATTTAGAAGGGGCTGATCGACCCGGAAAACGCGCGTGCCGGTGGGCGGGACCATGCCCAGAACCTCCGGCTCGTAGCCGCTGCTGCCCTGGCAGAAGGTCGCGCCGACCACCAAGTTGGCAGTTCGTGTGTCTTGCCGATTGGTGATTGGGGGAATCTCCCCTGTTCGCTTGACGAGGTTGCGGAAAACCGAGTCTTCGTGCCAGCGATTGCGCAACTCGATGCCAACAATCTGCCCCACCGAAATGATGGGAGTACCGTTCTGACTAGCGCGGAACGCTGTCAGCGCCCCAACCATCCGTTCTTCCGTCGCCTCGAGGAGCAGGTCGAGCGTCAATTCCGTATTGGAGGACGGGCTGCCGATGACGGCCACATCTTGGTTGCGTTCCGTGGACATGTCTAACCTCCTCGGCCGCCTTCGGTTCGGTAGTTTTGCAGAAACAGCATAATGGTTTCACCATCTGGGGAGTCGCTAGCAACGTGCTGAGCCACGGTTTGCTCGACAACAGCGACGCCTGCTCCCAAACTCTTGACCATGCGGTCAGCTAAAAAGAGCGGGTAAGGTTCGATGACAGCGGGACTGAAAAACTGCCGCTCGATGCCCTGAAGCACCAGCGACAAGCGTGTCAGGCTGGACGCGATAGGCTTTGGCAGTTCCAACCGAATCGCCGGCACCCAGCCAAAGGGCCGAAAGAAGATGACACGCATCTCCGCCAAATGCTGATTGATGGTATTCAAAGTTCGCTCAGAGCAGTAGTGGACAGGAAGATGGTACTCACGATCTTCACCATCGAACCGATATATTGGTAAAGGAGATGTGTATTCCCCAGGGGAGAGAAGCAAAGTTGCCAACGTTTTAGCATCGGTTTCAGGTAAATTGTTGATCGAGAGCAGCTCCTTAAGCTCATTGCGCCCGGAGTATTTGGGAACAGCCACCGTGCGGTCACTGGCCAGAAGGCCAACGAAACGATCAAGAACCCCTTCGTCCCGCCAACGCCGCTGGAACTCATCGCGCAGCATTTGTGGGGCCTCGCCAACGCTCGTCAGCCCCTGGTTTAGATAGATCAGCAGAATAATGAAGGAGCCGTCCAGCAGCACGAGGTCGTGCGGGGCCTTCGCCGCAAGATCGAGTTCCATCGAGATCATGAGGCCACGCAGCGTGTTGGTGACGTTTTTGCTGTGCTCTAGCGACTCGACCCACATCCGGTGGTGCGGTTTTTCCCAATGCCGCTTAGCCTCCTTCGACGTTCCCTCGACAGCCACGGACGCGGCCGCGCACAAGTCAACCGCCGTGAGACGATGGACCTGGTAGGAACCGTCGATTCCGACGACCGATGGCTCACGTGGAACGTCCAGGTCCGCCTTGCGTCGAATCCAGTTGCGTCGTTCGGCCTCGGTACGCAACGATGCCCTAGCTTGCCGGAGAAGCTGCAAGTTGCGATTCACTCCCTCGGCAACCGGCAACGCCTTGGCTAGGAGGTCTTGTACCAGGGCATCGGGAAGATCGGCAAAGGCTTCCATTATTCGATCCATTTAGACTGATTTTCGGATGCCAAACACCGTCGCAAGGCCAGCGAGTACACTACTTGCAAGCGAAAGACCTGCCACGATTATCGCCGGAACGAACTCGGGATCTTCGATTGATGGAAGCATTTTCCTTCCTTTCTGGCAAGGTTGTTCACTTCCATAATCGAAACTGATCGCGGGCAAAGTTTCTGTAATTGGGGGTTCGCTCTGCCCTGGGCAGGAGCCATCGCTCCCGAAAATATGCCGCCAGTTCATCAACCGATTGATGAAACCACAAAAGTCGTTGGTGTTCACCACGAAGGAACTCACGGGTATTCTTGGCCAAGGGCATAACGAACAATTCGCGATGAATGCCGTGGTTTAGTAAATTGCCCGAAAGCCCCACATGGGCCAAAACCCGACGAATGACTTCCCGACGATTGCGAAAGCCGATGCCCCAGGATGGATGTTTGGCGGTCTTTTTACAGTTTCTCTCTGCGTATTCCCGCAACTGGGTATACACGCCGTTCATGAAATGGAATTCGCCCCAACCACGGGTGTAGCCCACGGGAAGCATCAACAACCTGTCGCGATACCGCACTCGATTGTAGATCGACGATCGTCCTAGGGCTGAGGTAGTCGTGATGAGGGCCAACCGTCCGTCTGCAGCAGCCCCCGAAATGAGAGATTCGCCTTGGCCGTACTTTCGCTGAAACGTCTGTCGCACCTCATCACTCGTGCATAACATGGCTACCAGCTTGCCGCCCAGTAACATCGAGTATGGCGGCACAGCCCCCAAAATGAACGCTTCTAAGACGTTCCGCAGCCTGGCTTTCCGTGCATTCCAATCCCAGCCGATCCAGACATCGCGTGCCGCTACGCCAAAGACCGGATCGCACAGCCCCAACAGACCGATCAGTTTGCCATTGTAGGCATCTTCTACGAGAAATCGCAAACGCCGACCGTAACCTGAAGACGTCGGAATGCTCCAGTGCAAGCAGACATAGCGGAACAGAAGTTCATCCTGGGA
>CALEEC010000480.1 GCA_937949245.1 uncultured Gemmataceae bacterium
GCATCGACGAAGTCCCGTTCCGCAAACAGCAAGTTGGCATCGATGATCGACTCTTGCCCGATGTCCACCCGGCGTACTTGCAATTCCAGATAGCTAGCGTTGGCTTCGCGTTGGGCCCGCAACGCTTTGGTTTGTTCGTGAAACTCGAACAACTGACGATACTGCCGAGCCAGATAGCGTTCGGCTTTCAACTCTTGATCGCGTAGGATGGCATATTGTCGGGCGAGGTTCAGCTTGGCAACACGCACGGCAGCATGAGCATCGCGTGTTCCCAGGGGCACGTCTAAACTAAGCCCCAAACTCCAGCTATGGAATTGCCCCGACATCATATTCGCCAAGGCGTTTTCGTCCGCCCCTTTGCCGTCCAAGCGCGGGCCGATACCGTTGATGTCATAACTGGCCGTGAAACGCAGGTCAGGACGTAGAAAGTTCTTTTGCAGGATCAAATCCAGTTGGCGTGCCCGCAGTTCTTGACGACACAAGACCAGTTCCGGCCGCAATTGCAGCGCCTCTTGCAAGGCAGCCTCCCAGTCCGGTTTGTAAGGAGCCAAGGTGGGCGTATCCGATGGCACCAACCGTGTCCCATCCTCCCCCGGCATGCCTAACAGACCGCGCAATTGCCGCTCGTTTTCTAGCACCTGCCCTACCGCTTGAACCCGTTGCGCTCGGAACAATTCAAACTGCGCCCGTGCCTGATCGAGTTTCTGCTGCGGATCTTTCCCCGCGAGAACCCGTGCTCGGGTCAACTTCCACACCACAAAGGCTTGGCGCATCCCTGTTTCACGTGCGAACAAGTTGTAGTAGGCACCATACAGATTCCAATACGCTGCTTCGACGTTGTAGAGCATGTAGTTGACGTTGCGTTCCAATTCGGCACGCGATTGGTCGTAGCGAATGCGGGTCAGCAAAATGCCTTCCGTCCGCGTTCCCCCCCCCGAGGGGCGTAAACCGGGAACCAGTCGGCTCCCCGGATGCGTGACCGCGAGCTGATTGATGTCGATCCCCCATCCCTGCAACAAGGGCTGTTCAAACAAGGCTTGCAAACGCGGACGATAGGCTGGGTTGATGAACTGAAACTGTTCCGGCGGCTGACTCAACCGCTGATAGTCCGTACTTAAGGTGATCCCAGCCACCCCCCCTGTAGGCAGCGGTTTGACCAAACTGGTGCTGAACGATGCCTGATCCCCGTTCTGGAAGTTTTGCAACACGTTGATGATCGCGTCGTCGCGTTTGTTCCAAGTCAAGCTCGAAATCCAACGGGCATCGAACTTCGACAGTGCCGCTTCAATGTCGGCCGCGGCGATCGCCGGATCGAGGGACAGCACTTTGATCGAATCATCTCCCGCAACACCTCGCCCAGTGAAACTGACCAAAGTATCAATGTTCTGCCCATTAGAAACCGCTGACTGAAAACCAATGTTCCCCTGCTCTAGAGCGATCGAGATCGCTTCTTGAAGCGAGATATAACGAATTGGACGATCGGGATCGAGCACAGTAGCCGGTTCGGGCGTGGTCATTCGCGGTGGTGCATACGATAATCCCGCATCATATTCAGCTTCTGCGGGCAATCCGGTCTTCAACACCGTTTGATGATCGTCGACGTTGACATACAACGGTTGTTTACAGCCCGACATCCCGCTCAGAAGCAGTAGGCCCGCCGCGAGCCGTCGTGTCCAGCGCATCATCATATTTGCCCTCGTCCGAACGAATGCCATCGACGGACTGCCCCACGTCCGCGAATCGGGATCGGCGATCAAGTTATCGACCACTCAGGAAGACCAACTTTGCAGGTTTTTTTCACTGTAGGGACGATTCAAGTGCGAAAAATCCTCGGGCGTCCCCGATTCGCTCAAGGAATCGTCGGAGCCTGTCGGCAACAGTTCTACTTGAATCCGATACGATGATCCCCGCGTCGAGCATGGCCCCTTTTTCCCCTTGTGGCCATCCCTCGGCAAGGCAGGCGAATACACTCGATTGGTCGAGATTGCAAGAGCAGATCCACGAAAATGTTCCGCGATCCTACCATTAGGGGCGGGGGGCGAGGCACCTTCAGTCGCTAGGCTCTGGGGACGAGTCGAGTGGTTGCTGGGATCGTATTTATTGTTCTACTTGAAGACTCGTGTCGTCAATTCTCTGGACCACGACCAAGCGAGTCATCGACGCAAGTCGACGGTGTTTCCGAACTAGGGCGAGCGTCAACTTACGTCGATAGAGGGATTTGCCAAGGCAAGGCGTCAGAGGTTCGCTCACAGAGCGATCATCCCCAGAGCCTAGCACACAGCCCCTGTTACTTCTTGGCCGGCAGGGGACGTTGCTCGAACCGATCTTTCAAACTCTGCACCGTGACAGGCTGTTCTTTGGTCGAACAGCCAATCGTTCCGAAACAACTTCCCCCGACGAGCGCGAGCAGCAAAAACTTTCCACTGATGAGTCGAATCCAGTCTTTCATGGTGTCCCTAGTCTAGATTAAAAGTTCGGCGTTTCCCCCATCGCACGGGTACACAAGGCCGAGAATACCGAATCTACCGAGTAATTGAGGAACCGTGCCGAGCCATCGCCAAACAGGAAATTCGCTCCGCCGGTGTGCAGACTCCAAAAATGCACCTGATCGCAATTGTCGTTCAACTTGCCGGGGCGTAAGCCGACGCGTCCCGGACATCCCAACGCGGTTGCCAAATTCGTTTCCCGCGCTCCCATGACTACGTCGGCCATTCCTTTGGCATCGTGCCCTGCTCCTGCAAACCACCAGCCATAATTCAAGTCCTGACTGGGTGGCCGTTCCCCCACCAACAACGTGTTACTCAGACCATCGGTCACCTCGGCAATGCGGGTTCGCGATCGGTAGTAGAGGATGCCATCGGTTCGACCATCCCCCGAACCGCTGATCCCTTGGATGGCACAGAAGGCTATTCGCAACCCACTGACATCGGTGACTACCAACGTTCGGCCATCGGCCGGACAGGTCCAGACTTTCACGAGCGTTCCCAGAGCCGGATTCGGCGGAGTGGTCGCCCAGTTGGTCCAGAAATCCCCCCAGGGCCACCAAGCAAAGGGGAGGTCGGTACGCCGGGACCAAGCGGTGGCTTGTTGATACAGGGCATCTTGTTCGATCATAGGCAACAACTGGGCCATCCACGAATAGAAGTAGAATGGATATTCATAGATGACTCCTTGGGGAAAATGTCCGTTGGTGTCGTGGAAGTTATGAGCAGCTAAACCGATCTGTTTGAGGTTATTGATGCATTGCGTCCGAGCTGCCGCTTCACGTACCTTCTGCACTGCAGGCAAAAGCAGCCCAATCAACACGGCGATGATCGCAATCACGACCAAAAGTTCAATCAATGTGAATGCAGAGCGTTTGGAAGATGACATATAACATCCTCACGGAAAGGAATCCTCGACTGGGAGAGGTGTGTAAGATACTCAATATCATTTGTCTCCCAGATGCAAGCGTAAAATTCCAAAATTCTGGGAATCTATCCACAAATTTCCATCGTGCTTCCAACGACAGCCTTGCTGACCAACGATATGAATTGGACTGGTTCCCCGAACGCATTGGCACTCGGCATAATCTGCAGCAGATCTATGCCAACTCGACCAATGCTGGACGTGAACGCGATTTTCCTGTCGTCAGATATGCCATTCCCAATCGCCGTTTCTGCGGGGGAATAAGGTATTCTTGGGGTTCAGAATCATATCTGCATAAGCTCAACTAAGCAGCTTAGCGATTCCCCCAAGTTCGCCACCGTATGTCCACATCCTTGGGTTTACCCCCGGCGCACCTGGTGCCGGGGCTACGAAATGCCGTGCATCGAGGGAATGTAGGCCTTTAGGCCGTCGTTGTTGGTTTGTACAAAGCGATCGTCAACGGTTGGCCGTCGATTTTCACTCGCACCGATTTCGCACCATTTTCCGGGAGAGCGGTCAACCATTGCACGACCAACGTTTCATTCGCGATGGTCTGGCGATGCGTTTCGATCGCTTCGCGTAAGTTGGCCGACTCGGTGGCCAAATACAGAGCAATGCGATCTTCCATCTCCAAATCCGCAGTTTTACGCAAGTCTTGTACCTGACGAATCACATCGCGTGCCATGCCCTCGCGGGCCAACTCGGCGGTAATGCGGGTATCCAAAGCCAAATGCGTCCCTCGGTCGGCTACCGCAGTCCACCCTGCCGGCCCCTTCGGCGTGATCGACAAATCACTGATCGTCACCACGAACGGTTCCCCGTCGATCATCAAGGTGGCTTCCGCCTTCGTGCCGTTGACCAGGGCTTGCACCTCCGCGGACGAGGCTTCGATCTGTTTTTTGATCTCTTGCAGTTTCGCCCCGGCGCGAGCACCGAGCGTTTTCAGGTTCGCTTTCACTTCCATCGTCAACAACGGACCAGTCGCCGGATCATGCAAGTGAACCGCTTTGAGATTTAATTCCTCACACAGCAACTCAGGAAACCGACGGATCGCCGCTTGTTCGCTGGCGTTGCTCGTCTGAATACGCAACTCGGCCAGCGGTTGCCGGACTTTGACTTTCGCTTGATTGCGTGCTGCCGATCCGAGCGATACCAAACGCAGCAGGGCTTCCATCTGATCCGACAACTCGGCGTCGATCAGCGATTCATCCGCTTGGGGATAATCGCACAGATGCACACTTTGCGGATCGTTGACGGTACGCAGATTTTGCCACATCGTTTCGGTGAGAAATGGCACCATCGGCGCGAGCAGTTTCGCCAAAGTCGTCATGACCGTGTACAGCGTTTGATACGCGGCTAATTTTTCGGTGCCTTGTTCGCTCTTCCAGAATCGGCGTCGGGAACGCCGCAAATACCAGTTGCTCAGTTTATCGTCGACAAATCGCTCGGCTTCCAAAGCAATCGCCTGAATGTCATAGGAACGGAACGCCTGATGTGCTTTGCGAATCAGCAATTGCAAGTCCGACAAAATCCACCGATCCAAATCGGTACGCTCGACGATTGGCAAGGGCGGTTGCGTCGGATCAAAACTATCGAGTCGAGCATAGTTGCACAGAAAGGCATACACATTCCACAATTTCAGATGGAACTTGGCACGCACTTCGTCGGTCGGTTCCGGGCCGAAATTGATGTTCAACGCAGGGTTCTGTCGGCAATAGGTCCAACGGATCACGTCCGCTCCAATCGGACGGTACCTGCCTTTGAGGACCGGCGTCGGTTTGCCGTCGATGACCACTTCCCCTTCAGAAAAGCTGATGTAGCCGACTGGCAAGCCCCCTTCCTTGGCCGGTTTTTTTGCTTGTTCCGCAGGCGAAAGTTTCGGATTACGCGGCACAAACAATTCGTAGCCGTCCGAAGCCGCTCCGTTAAACTCGATCGAGTTGCCTTTGCTTTTGTGCATCTCTTCGCCGTTTTGATCGCGGACCAGCGCATAGCCCAACAAGGTACGGAACGGCGGACGTTGTTCCATCATGGTACTCATGGCCAAGATGGCGTAGAACCAATTGCGGAACTGGCCGGGAAAACATTCGGTGATGAAGTCTGCCGGGAACCATTTCTCCCACTCAGCCCGATTACGGTTGTACATCATCGTCGAATAAGGGACGATCCCTGCATCGAGCCACGGATTACCGACATCCGGGATACGCGCCATCAGGTTGCCCGTCCGCGGATTGCGAATCTTGACCCGATCCACCCACGGCCGATGCGGACTATGCCCTTCGAACTCACTCCAACCTTCGACGGCTCGTTCCCGCAATTCCTCGTAGGAACCGATCACCTCAAACTGTTCGGGGTCTTGCTCGTCCACCCAAATGGGCAAAGCCAGTCCCCAGAAGCGCTTTTTCGAGATCATCCAATCGCCCATGTTTTTGAGCCAATCGAGTTCCCGCGCCCGGCCATTGATCTCCGGTGGCAGAAACTCCACTTGCTCAACAACTTTCATGATCTCGTCCCGCCAACGCATGTTGATGAACCACTCATCGACCAAGCGGAACAACAATTCGGTCTTGCAACGCCAGCAGTGCGGGTACTTGTGAACGTATCGCTCCGTGGCGAAGAGTTTGTTTTTTTGTTGCAGGTTGAAAAACACCCATTCCGCAGTTGCAGGATCGACGGCTGATTTACCCGCAAGTTCGCCGAAGCCTTCCAAGAACACGCCCGATTCATCCAACGGCGCGACCGGAGGCAATCCGAGAGCCTTGCCCAACTCGAAGTCTTCGCGGCCGCACCCCGGCGCGATGTGGACAATGCCCGTCCCCTCGGTTTCGCCGACTTCGTCCCAGGCGATCACGCGATGCGCCAATTTGGCCGAGACTTCCGGTGCCCATTTCTGCTGTCGAACGACTGCCGCGACAATCTCAGGATACCCCTGCACCGCCGACTGGGCCGGCAACTCATCGAATGGCCCTTCGTAGGTCCAACCGAGCATCTCGGAGCCTTTAACCTCGCCGACGATCTCGTAGCCTTCCTTCGCTCGACTCTTGAACAGTTGCTCGATGCTACTCAGATGCGGCACCCCTTCGAGCCAATCCCGTTTGGCTTTCTTCGCTCCACTCGTCGGAGTTTCCCCGTCGTCGTCTCCGGCCGACTCCATCCGATTGAATTTGAAGGCCCCTTTGGCCACATAATAAATCTCGCCGCGGGACTTCACCCGCAGATAGGTCAATTCCGGGTTGACCGCTGCGCCGACGTTGCTAGACAACGTCCAGGGAGTGGTCGTCCACACCAGCAGATTTTCCCCCGGGCGTTCTCGCAGGGGGAACTTGACGAAGACCGATTTGTGTTCGGTCAACTTGTAGCCTTCCTTCATCTCTTGTTCAGAGATCCCGACACCACAGCGAGGGCACCACGGCATCGCATCGTAACCGCGATAGATTAACCCGCGTTGATGGCACTTCTTCAGAAAGGCCCAGATCGTGTAGTTGTTCTCCTCGGACATGGTGAAGTAGGACTTCCGCTCTCCCACCGGTTTGGCCCAGTCGGCATCGCTGTCGGGGTCGTCCCA
>CALEEC010000481.1 GCA_937949245.1 uncultured Gemmataceae bacterium
AGATTCGCGCATGCGTTCGAGGGTGCCCCGGACATCGCGGGCGTCGAGGAAGGTTTCTGGCAAGTTGGCCACGCTGTCGCTCAACTGCGGCGGGGTCCAGCGAATGCTTTTGGGCAACACGAATTCTCGCCCCAAAGGCACGATCCGCGGCATCTCCTCGGCCAACTGTGGGAAATACCGTCGACCTAAGTGCGGATCGTCGCTGCTGGACAGCAGACTTTGAAACACTAGATCGACGGCCATCCGCTCGCTGTCGGCCCAAGCTGTCGCCGGTGTCATGCGTTCCGGCAGCCGCGGCACGCCGACGATCAGCACCGGATACCCCAACTTCAACCGCCCCGACAATTCGCGTGCGGTCTTCAGTTCGATCGGTGCGATGCTCTGCGCCGTCGACAGCAACACGCTGGCGTTGGCCCGTTCGTTTTCCGGCAATTTGCTGATCGCTTTGAGCCGTTGTTCCGCTTGGTCAACCAGACGCTGACGAATCTGCTGGACCAGGGGATCTTGCGTATCGACGGCAAAGCGTTTGAGGTAGTTTTTCAGGGCATTGTTCAGGTCGATTAAATCTTTGTCCGATTCGTTGCGGGCATCCAAATGCTTGCGTAACAGTTGGATACGATGGATTTCTTGCTGCATCTGGTCATCATCGGCGTAAGCGGAGCCAAGGTGATAGGCCAGTTCGTTGGCCTGTTCCCAATTGGCCGCTTCGCTCAATTGCCGTAGTAGATTGCGTTGGACGTTCTTCAACCGGGTCTGGAGCTTTTGTCGCAGGGCATCCCATTCTTTGCCCAGGCGTTTGCGGTCGCGCACCGCGGCATCGTGGAATCGCAAAGCAAACCGCAGCGATTTCTCGGCCCAGATCAGTTGATCGACCTTGGCCAGGTAGACCTTCGCTGTCGGGGGGTGGTTCTCCCATTTGCCTTGCAAAAGCTTTTCGACTTCCAAAGCGATGAGTTCTTCGTAGGATTGAATGGCCCGTATCTTTTCGGGGGTCGTCGTTTTTTGTACGCCCGCTCGGCCGTCGATGGTCAATTCCAGGTAATCGAAGGGTTGGCCGATCGGCAGTGTCCGCCAGGGGATCAAGCCCACACGCACCGGAGCGCCGTTGTGCGGGATGAGCAAATCGTACGGGACGGCCAATTTGCGGAACATCTCTCGTAGGATCGGATGCGTCGCCCGCTGCGCTTCGACTGGAATGGAAAACGGTTCGGGGGACTGGGGGGCCGGGTCCGGCCGAGGTTGAACGGGGGCATCATCGTCTAGCGGAATCGGCACCTTCCTAGGTGCACGCGGTTGGGGTTCCTCTTCCTCTTCCAAGCGGGTCTTGGGCGGTTGCTGCGCCGGTTCTTGGGGCCGCGCCGACAACTGGTCGATCCCATACGCCAACACCACTAGCAGAACAGGCAGGCTGAGCCAGCGAATCCACCTCAGGCTTGCAATGGTCATGGCGGTTTTCCGAAAAACAGCGAAACTTCTCGTCGAAACCAGCGTTCAATATACTACAACCCCGGAATGATTGCGCGGCAAGACGGCGGAAAAATGCTTCCCAAAGGCGTACTCGATCGTTAGTGGTCCTAGGCTGGGAACGATGGAGTGCCGCCCGGCTCCTGACTATTGTTGGGACACGAGGAAAGCAACACCTCACCGCGAGCAATCATCCCAAACAAGGAGATCCTCTCGATGCTGCGTTCGATTCTGGCTGTGGCTTTGACTCTGGTTCTGTTGGTAAGCAGCGCCTTTGCCGAAGAAATCAAGGCAACCTTCGTCAAGTATGAAAACAAGGAATTGACCGTCAAGGTCGATGGTGCCGAAAAGAAATTCAAAGTCGCCGATGACGCCATCACCAAAGTCAAAGACAAGGAAATGCCTGCCGACAAAATGCTCTCGAACCCGAAACTCAAGGAAGGAACTTCGTTGATCCTGGTGGTCGACAAAGACGTGGTCAAGGAAGTCAAGCGAGTTGGTAAGAAGAAGAACTGATCTCGATTCCTAATCGCACTTGAATCCCTGGTTTACCTACGAAGCCCGCGCACTTGGACTTTGAGCCAATTGGGCAGGCTGTATTTTTGGATGGAATCTCTCGCGGAACTACTGCGGCGCGGACGGCACCGGAGACGCGACCGAAAAGCGACTGGTGCAACTTATCATTTCTGGGGCGCGAACGAACCGCAAACGGCACGCGAATAAGTCGTTAGCGGCACGCTTCGGTAACAACAACACACCGCAGCAGGACTTGCCCAGGGCAAGTTACCGCTGCGGTGTTTCGATGTCTCGATGGGAATGAACTGCGTCTGCCGAGTTTTCCGCCGTAGGCGGGGCACCCCTACGTTCGTGCGGTGCTGTGCCGCGCCCTCCGCATTTCATGCTGGGGCACTTTCGCCGTGAACGCGGCGTTCGGCCTCCGCGTTCTCAAGCGTGGTCCTCAGTCGTTGTAGGTCGTCTGCTGCGGCCGACGTTCGAGTTGGCGACGGCCTGCGGAACCGATCTTCGGTGCCTCCATCTGCTGATAGAGTCGCACTTCGTTCCCATTGCTGTCGTAGCACAAGAAGGTCAACTGATCCGGCAAGTGGGAGGGCACCCCGGTAACCGTGACGGTCATTTTGCCTTTCTCCTCCATCTGCGTGATGTCTTTGCGTTTCTTGTTCAACAGCACATGAGCCACATCGGGATGCACTTGAATTTGAATTTGCTGGATGTTCGACCGATGGGCCGCCAATTGCAGCATCCGCATCACATCCAAGCTGATACTTTCGCTGGTCTTGAGCATCCCCGTCCCCTTGCAATGGGGGCAATCGTTGTACAACGTACGTTTGAGCGATGGCCCGGTGCGTTGCCGGGTCATCTCAATGATGCCGAACTGCGAGATTTTCAGGATCTTGGTGCGAGCGCGATCGCGTTTGACCGCCTCCCGCATCGCCCGTTCGACTTCCCGGCGATGGCGCTCCTCCTTCATGTCGATGAAGTCGTTGACGATCACCCCGCCGAGGTTGCGTAAGCGCAACTGCCGCGCAATTTCGCGAGCTGCCAGCAGATTCATCTGGAATGCCGTCTCTTCCGCATTGTTGTCGGCACGGAAGTTTCCGCTATTCACGTCGATGGCCACCAAGGCTTCCGTCTGCTCGATGACAATCGAGCCGCCGTTGGGCAACGGCACCACCTTATGATGGATCTTCGCGATCTCATTTTCGATGCCGTACTTGTGGAACAACGGTTCCGAATCGCCGTAGTACCGCACCCGATCGGCGTAACGGGGCATAACGATTTGCAGAAATTCCGAGGCACGCGCAAATGCGTTCGGTTCGTCGATCCAAATCGTGTCGATGTCGCTGGTGAAAATGTCGCGGATGGTGCGGGTGATCATATCGCTTTCGCGGTAGATGATGGCCGGCGCTTGCGACTTCTTGATCCGCGCGACCATCGATTGCCACAACCGCAGCAGGTAGGCTAGGTCGTTTTGCAATTCCTTCTTATTGCGATCCTGCCCAGCGGTGCGGATGATGAACCCCAATCCTTTGGGGGGTTTCAGTTCGTTCATGATTTCCCGCAGTCGGCCCCGGGCTTCATCGTCGGCGATTTTCCGCGATACCCCAATGCGTTTCAGGCTGGGCATCAACACCAAATAACGGCCGGCGATGCTGATGTAGGTCGTCAGCGTCGGCCCTTTGGTGCCGATGCCTTCCTTAATGACCTGCACCAACACTTCCTGACCACGCTTGAAGATGTCTTGGATCAACGGCTTGGGTCGGCCGGTGAAACGATCGCGTTCCCGGCCAGCGCCCATGGTTCGGCCCCGGTCCCGGTCGCGTCCTCGGCCGCGCTCTCCCCCTCGGCCTCCCCGGCCGGTGTCGAAGCGGGAACCAAGGTCGTAATCGTCTTCGTCCTCCTCGTCGAGGAAGCGGCTTCGGCCACTGCCCGAGGCGAAATTATTGTCCAGCCCCTCGAAGTCGTCGTCGAGTTCGTCATCCACCTCGGCCGACTTTTCGCTCTCATCCACGATGGCATCATCTTCCGTCGAAGCACGCCGTTGCTTCGCTCTCGCTGCCGGCTGGGAGGGGGGCGTCGCTTCGGCCGACGCACCGAAGAAGCGGTCGTTCGGCGCGTTGGGGTCGAACTCGTCGTCCCCGATCTCTTCATCGCTCAGCTCGTCTTCGCTTCCGTCGTCGGCAGTCATGTCGTCGGCGGTCATGTCCTCGTCGTCGAGCGCTTCTTCTGCCTCCGCAGGTTCATCGTCGAGAATGGCCACTTCGTCGAGCGTCGGGGCCAGATCGTCATCTTCCTCGTCGGCGGTAGCCTCCTCGTCGGCAACCTCTTCGGTTTCGGCAAAATCTTCCTCGTCGGCAACCTCTTCGGTTTCGGCAAAATCTTCCTCGTCGGCAACTTTTTCTTGCGAGAAAGAATCATCGGCGAGGGCTTCTTCGGGGATGTCGACTTCTTCGTTTTCCCCCATCAAGTCGGCCGCATCGTCGACCAGCGATTCGGAGGTTTCGCCGGCAGAACGGTCGGCAGAGGTTGCGGCAGTTTCAGGAACGTCGTCGTCGAAGATGGCATCGCCAAAGCCAGCTTCGATTTCCGGTTCTTCGCCTTTGGTGCGACGTTCGGCGGAGTCCATTGGTCGCGGTTTTTCTTCCTGGGCCGATTCTGCGTCGCTGGTTTCGCTGGGAGGGGGAGTGGTTTTGTCGCTCGACCGTTTCCGCGTGGTGGTACTGCGTTTACCCGTTTTGCGGCGCGGACGGTCTTCGTCGCTAGTCGCTTCCTCCGAAGCGGGGGGAGCGGGGGATTCCACCTCGGCCATACTTTCGCTGGCAGCAGCGGCCAAAGTGGGGGGCGTTTCTGTCGAAGGTTCCGTGCGTCGGCGACGCGATCGGCTTTCGCCAGGAGTTGTGGCGGCTTTGCGACGACTGCCGCTGCCTTCTCGGCGTCGGCTCGATTCGCGGGAGCGTTTCGTTGGGGGCGTGGCTTCGGCCGGTTCCTCGGTGGCCGCTTCGGACGCTTCCCCAGCGTCGGGGACGGCGGTGGTCGTTACCTGCGCCGCTACTTCCGCAGGGGTCGATGCCGCCGCAGTCGTCGGCGTGTCCGCCGTGGGCGATGCGTCGGCGGTTATTGATGTTTCTGCAATCGCCGATGCGAGCGTGGCCGTTGCAACCGTCGCGGTCGTCGGGGCAGGCGCGGTTGTTGGCGTGTCAGCGGGCACCGATGCGGCCAAGATCGTCGATGCATCAACAGTCGCTGCCCCGTCTGTCGTGGTCGATACCACCGTGGCCGATTCTGCGGGGACCGCGGTGGGTTGAGGAGTCGCACCACTGGGGGCTTGGGTGCTACCGAGGTCTTGGGAAGGAGGTTCGGCCGCGACGTTGGGCGTTTCCGTGCGAACTTCAGCATTGATGGGAGGCTCTAGCGAAGCCGAAGACTCGGTCGGCCCGGGGGTAGGCAACATCGCCGAGTCGTGGGGCGAGCCTGTGGCTTCAGCGATGGTTGCGGGTGGCTCATATTCGCCGACTTGACGCAACTGTTCCGCGTTGGCTTCGACCAACAGAGAGGCTGGTAGTCCTGTCGCGGGAGCATCGCTGGGGGTTTCGGCGCGAGGGGCGGCAGAAGCATTGCGGGCCAGTTTTTCTTCGACGATGTCTTTGACAATGTCTTCCAGATCTAACCCAGCTCCGAAGGCGTCGTCGGCTCCATCGCGGGGACCGATGCCGGGGGGCACCGCCGATACATCGACTGGAGCAGACAACCACCCCGTGAGCGTCTTCGCTTCGGGCGGCGGATCGAAGAATTCGATTTCGCCGGTGACTTCGTCGTCCCTCAGGGGGGGGATGTCGTGGGCTTCGCGTCGGCTGATGCGTTCGCGGTCGAAGTCACGTCGTTCGGAGCGGTCTTCGCGGTAGCTTCGTTCCCGGTCGCGGTCGCGGTCACGATCTCGGCCGCGGTCGCGATCTCGGCCACGGCCACGCTCGCCGCGGTCGCGGTCCCGTTCCCGATCGCGATTGCGTTCGGTGTATTCATATCGGCTTGTGCGATCCCGGTCCCGCTCAGCACGTTCGCGTTGCTGATGGGCCATGCGGCTTTCGATGTAGGCCGGATCGACGTCGGAAACGTGCAAGAAACCATTGCGACCGATGCCGAAATCCACAAAGGCCGCCTGGATGCTCGGCTCAATGTTCACGATCCGGCCTTTGTAGATATTGTTGACGTAATTTTCTTGACTGGCTCGTTCGATGTACAGTTCTTCGAGTACGCCGTCTTCGACAATGGCAATCCGACACTCTTCGGATTGCAAGACGTTGATCAGCATTTCCTTTTTCATTCTGGCCCTTTCCGGGGTCTAAGGCGAAGCCCAGACAGACGTTGATGGGATAGCGCAGCCATGGTTCCACGAAACGTCTCGGGCAGACGCCAACGATATCGGAATGTGTCTGGTGTCGCGGCGTGTCTGAGGGCGAAGTCGGCTGGTCTTGGGGCCATTCATACAGGGGCATCCAACGGGACAGAGCAACGATTCGTTCTCAGAGTTTCCCGCAAACGAGACTCCTTCACAAGTTCATCCCAAATCACTCGACGACCGGTCCGTTGGGCGAAGCGCCCCACTCGGAAACCGAAGTGGTGAACGCAGATTCGTCCGGGGACGGTCGATCCGCTAAGTCAGCGGAATCCACTTCAGCGGTACGGCGTTGCAGCACCGAAGGGGGAGGAAGTTCCTCGGCACTGACTTCATCGCGTACATGCAACTCGGTGCGTTCCAAGATGGCACCTTCGCCGAATAGGTAGCTCAATCCTAGGTGATCGATGAATTCCTCCGCCTTGGCCGAGCCGCTGGGGGTCACCCACAGATCGAGCCATAGCGATGCCTCCTCCAGACGGATCGAACGCAAATAGGGGCGAATGTCCACACGTTTGCGGCTAGGACGGGTGCGCAGCACCCAGAGTTCGTCGCTTTGTCGCAGTTGGTCGATGGCCGCGGGGAGATGCGCAGGAATCGGCGTCGGCAACGGGAAGCGATACAGGGCACGCACGGGTTGTGCCGAGCGACTCAGGGGGATCGCTTCGATGCGTTGGCACGTTAGTCCGGGGGGGGCAACACGGCGTAGGCGTTCGTGAAGTTCGCTTTCGCTCAAGGGTTGCGACAATTCGATTTCGACGATTTCTTGCAATCCCACGGTGCCCAGTGAGAGCGACAGCGCGAACACGATCCGAGGTTGCGGATGAAAGCCGGAGGTCGAGCAGAACGGAATCTCGGCCCGGCGGAGCATGCGTTCCCAACAGCGCATCAGGTCAAGATGGCTCAACAGACGCAGAACGCCTTCTTTGCGGAATCGAATTCGGACTTTGAATCGGTCCATCGGTTCGCTATCGCGGACCCGTTGCTGTCGGCGGGGCCGAGGTAAGGTCGGCGTGCCGATCGTGTTCCCAGGTGATCTCTCAGCGGTTGTAGCGCGCTTGTTTGGCGGCCTGACCGCTACCGAGCCTGGCTTACCCCTTGGCTCGGATGTTCAATGCTGCGAAAGTCTCTCGGCCCCAATCTCGAGGCGAAAGCCTCGGGGCATCCGCCTCAGTGAAAGCCTCAAGCATCCGCCTAAGCGAAGGCCTCGGGCAGCAGCCGGCGAGTTTGTTCGCGTAAGTAAGCAGTCACATCGCGTGCCGTTTCCAGCCGTAATGCTTCCTCGGCGACACGTCGGGCTTCCGCGATGCTAGTCAGCCGAATCAGGCGTTTCATCTCGGGAATTTTATGCGGAGCCACGCTCATCTGGCGAATCCCCATTCCCAATAGCAGTAAGGTATAGATTAACTCCCCGCTCATTTCTCCGCAAACATTCAATCCGATACGTTGGCGTTCGGAGGCATCGATCACCATTTGAATCAGGCGCAACACTGCCGGATCGGCGGGGTTGTACAGCGAGGCGACGTTCTCATTGGTGCGATCCGCGGCCAGGGTATATTGCACCAAATCATTGGTGCCCAAAGAAAAGAAATCGACTTCTCGTGCCAACAAGTCGGCGATCAACGCCGCCGAGGGAACCTCAATCATGGTTCCAACCGGCAAATCGCGGTCAAAGGCGATTCCCTCTTCTTCCAGATCTTCTTTCACCTCGGCCAACAGCATCTTGCATTGGCGTAGTTCCAGCAAGGTAGACACCATCGGAAACAAGATCCGCACCTGGCCGAACGCACTCGCTCTCAGGATGGCACGCAATTGCGTTTTGAACAAGGTCAAATTGCTCAGGCACAGCCGCACCGAGCGCATGCCCAGACAGGGATTGCGTTCCGTCGTGGGGGGACTGGACAACAGTGAAAATTTGTCCGCTCCCAGGTCGAGGGTGCGGATGATCACGGGTTGATTCGGCCCGAGGGTTCGCAGCACAGTCAAGTAGGCGGTGAAGTGGTCTTCCTCGGTGGGATCGCTTTGCTTGCCCAGGTAGAGGAACTCGGTGCGATACAGTCCCACGCCGTCGGCCCCGCGATCGAGACAGTGTTCGGCTTCTTGGGGGAATTCGATGTTGCCCATCAGGATAATCCGCGTGCCGTCGCGGGTGACGGGGGGCAAATCGCGTTCTTCGAGCCACAGGCGTGCCGTGCGTTGCTGCGAATCTCGCAGTTGGCGGTAGTGTTGCAAGGTGCGTTCATCGGGATCGATGATGAGCAAGCCTTGGTTGCCATCGACGATGACGATGTCTCCCCCCGAGACATCGGTGAGGAATTTGCCCAGTCCGACCACGGCCGGCAGTTCCAGGGCACCGGCCATGATCGCGGTGTGGCTGGTGCGACCGCCGCTTTCGGTCGCAAAGGCGAAGACCTTGGCTGGATCGAGAGCGGCCGTTTCGCTGGGCAACAGGTCGTGGGCCAACACGATGACCGGTTCGGTCAACTGCTGGACGGGTTCGCGGTGTTGTCCCAGCAGCAGCGCCAGGAGGCGTTTTTCCAGGTCGAACAAGTCGGCCGCTCGGCTGGCCAGATAGTGATCGTGGCCGATAGCTTCGAGGGCTTTGGCGTAGCGGCGAATGGTTCGGCTGAGGGCATACTCGGCACTGAACAGGTGATCGCGGATGGCCGAGTCGAGTTCGCGATTCAAGCCAGGATCTTCCAACAGTAGGGCGTGAGCGGCAAAGATGGCACCGTACTGTGGTCCGAGGCGTTCGCTGATGGTGCATTGATCGTTGCGGGCTTGTCCAGCGGCGTTGGCCAGGGCAAGATGTAACCGATCGAGTTCCGCGGGGACTTGCGCCGGGTCGATTTCGCGATGGGGAATGCGGACGCCTTCGGTGTCCAGCACGAAGGCTGGTCCAATCGCGACACCAGGCGAAACCGCGATACCATGTTTGATGTCCATGCCGATCCGCATCGAGAAAATGCCACTTCCCAGACAACAGGCCGCCCGTTGTAGTGGGCACCATGGCCAAGCCCCCGTCGGATCGGCCAGAGCCATCGGATCGTTGCGGACGATCGCATCGTAGCCGTCATGCTGTCGGGGAAAGCGACTCAGGCTCCGGATTATCAGGTTCGGGCGCGGCGAGGACGCCGGCCAACAGTTGGATGGCCTCCGAAGCATCGGGGCCTTGGACTTCCAGTTCGACTTCGCTATTGGGTAAAACCGCCAAGAGCATCAGATCGAGTTGACTGCGCCCATCGGCTTTACGGCCATCGTACCACAAGAAGATCCGCGATTGAAACCGTGTGGCGGCTTGGACAAACGCACTAATGGGGCGCATGTGCAGGCCATAGGGGTTGTTGATGGCCACACGACAGCGTAACGATTCCTCGCCCATGCTTCGGTTGCTCTCCGTCGAAGAAGTGGAGAAAGCAGAATTCAGCCGGGCCGCGAAGTCGGCGGCATCGGACAAAGCTAGCGGCAAAGGGGTGTCGTTCATAGTTGGGCTGCTCGCGTTGGGACTTTCGACCTCAACGCGCTCGCCTTCCGCAGGCGGTCGCGATTCGGTACGATACGACGACATCACAGCATTCCGAGAAGACACGAACGTTAACGCTCCCACGGCGGTTGAGCGGAATCGATTAAATTCCAAGTCGCTTCGCGCGAGTCGGCTTGCCGTAGCGCACGAACGAAGTTGTCATCTTTCATGGTACGAACGACATTTTCCAGCGCCCGGAGGTGATCGCCAGGCCGATCTTGGGGAGAAATCAACAGCACGAAGACGTAGACATTTTCTCCATCGATGGCTTCAAAAGGCACTCCTGCCGGCGAGATAGCGAGGGTGCCCACTAGGCGATCCACACCACTGTGCCGTGTATGCGGAATCGCGATTCCTCGACCAATGCCAGTGGAACCGATCTGTTCCCGACGCATCACGGCACGGACGATGTCTTCCAATTCGTTGTCTCGGAAGTAGCCCGCTTGGTGAAGGCTGAGCACCATTTCACGGATCACACCTTCCTTGGTCGTGGCTTGCAGCGCAGGAATGATCGACTCGCGCACCACGAAGTTGGACATTCGCATACCCAAGGACTCCTCAGCTCGGTCGGCGGACTACACGGCTTGGGGGCACCCAGTCATCCCGACCAATCCCCTATCTCCTCTCCAGAGAGGCGGGCGGAGATTCGGCTATTTGGCCGGTGCTCCTTCGCCCATCGAGGGATCGCGGCGATGATCCTGAATCTTCTCTTTGTAACGACGCAATTGCGTTTCGAGTTTCGCCACGGCCCCGTCTACCGCAGCCATCAATTCTGGGTTGTGGTCACTGGCAACGAAATCATGCTTGTGTTCGGCCGACACCAAAATTTCGACCAACCGCTCCTCTTTTTGCAAATCAACGGTCACTTCAATCATCGTCAGCCGCTCAAAATAGTGTTCCAGTTTACTGGCTTTTTCGCGGATGATATTTTGATTGGCTTCACTCAGATGGCCGTGGCGTGTGGATATTTTGATTTGCACGTCCCAACACCTCCTATCCGACAGGCACTCCGGCCAGCGGGCAGTTAACGGCTTGTGTAGCGTATGTCGCGATGCGGATCGAGTCGTTGTGGTTTCCCGAAGTCTTGTCACGACTCGACTGCTCTTGACAAGACTCTGTGGGATTGTAACCCGTGACGACCTCTTGTTCAATCGGTTGCTGAAGAACTTCTCGATTTCGCCCGATTTTCTGGGGAAAACTTCGCGTTTTATAGGATTCCATGATCCAAAATTCCGAAACCAGCCTCTTCCGTCCGCAGGGAAAATTGTTAGGATGATTTCATACCCCCCAAAGTATTCGGAATTCAGCCCAAGCCTGCATCGGGAGGAAATTTTATGCGACGGAGCCTTGCCATCGGAGCCTGTTTCCTCGGTCTGCTGGGAGCTGTGAGTTTGACCGAGGTCGGTGCTGCGGACAAAGACACTCCGGCAGCCGCGGCCACGCGCACCAAAAAGCTCAAAGCGAAAGTCACTCTCGACTACACCAATGAGATGATGCGGGTCATTTTTGAAGACATCAAAAGCCAACTCGAAGGCCAAGGGGTCGGCTCGCTGAGCGTCAAATACGGCCTGGGCATCTCGATGAACCAGCGTCTCAGCATTCAGGTCAAAGATGTCACCCTGGAAGAAGCACTCGATAAACTGTTAGGGCAGAACGGTTTAGGCTACATCGTCATTTCAAGCAAAGAACCTGCTTTGGCCCGCTACGATGGCTGGATCGAAATTCGCATGGGCAACGAACGGGGCTATCCGGCCGACGCGGCGAAAGACGATCCCAAAACCAAGACCACGAGCAAAACCAAAGACGATCCCAAAACCAAGACGACGACCAAAACGTCTTCGTCCTCAGCGACCAACGACGACAAAACCGAGGCGATGGCCAAAGGGAAACTCAGCCTGATCCGGGAACTGATCAACGACGGCAACAAGGAAAAGGCGAAAACGCGTCTGGAAGAGCTGATCAAGACCTATCCCAACACCAAAGCGGCTGAAGAGGCGAAGGCTCTGTTGGAGAAACTCGGGAAGTGAGTCGGCCCCCCACGCGTTATTGGATCGACCCGGAAACCGCGGATAGCGACGGATTGGTCGGCATCGGCGGAGACTTGGCCCCGGCAACGTTGCTGCGGGCCTACCGGGATGGGGTGTTCCCTTGGTTCAATCCTGACGATCCGATCCTATGGTGGTCGCCTGATCCACGGGCGATCATCGAGATTGGGCAGGTTTACCGCTCCAGACGCTTGGCCCGCACTATGCGTTCGCCGCGTTTTGAGGTGTCGATCGACTCCGCATTTCGGCAGGTGATGCTTGGATGTGCCGATCGCGCGGAAGGATCATGGATCACCGATGCCATTTTGGAATCGTATTGCCAGTTGCACGAATTAGGATACGCTCACAGCGTCGAGGTCTGGCATCAGGGGCGATTGGTCGGCGGCACTTACGGTGTGGCCATTGGGGCGTTTTTCGCGGCAGAGTCGATGTTCCACTACGTCACCGACGCCTCGAAAGTGGCGTTGGTGTCTCTCGATCGCCTGTTGCAGCAACGCGGTTTTCTGCTGTTGGACATTCAGATCATCTCGGACCATACGCGACGCATGGGGGCGATCGAAGTGCCGCGAACGGAGTATCTACGTCGGCTGCGGTTAGCTTGCCGCGAACCGGCGCGTTGGGCGGTTGTGCCGCTGCGGCAACGCCCGTGCTGAGACGATGACCAACGGCGACGGACGACAGCCAAGAACGCCAAACTTACGTTTTGTTCAAGAACCGACCTAGAACAAATCGGCAAAATTTGGAAAAAAGTGCTTGACAATGCCGCAACGGTAAGCAAGATTAAGAGTAGGTAACAGATCCGCACAATCTCGTTACCACGACCTCTTTTCATACTGCCTTGCGGCAACCGATTGGTTCCCGCAAGGCTTTTTTGTTACGGTCCCCTAAAGTGGTCGATGCTCGGTCATGACGAAAGCGATTCATGTTCAAGGACATCGTGGTGCCCGCGGACTCCGACCGGAAAACACCTTTCCGTCGATCGAAGTAGCCTTAGATGTCGGGGTGAGTTCGATCGAACTGGATCTGCACCTGACTGCGGAGGATATTCCGGTCATCACGCATGAACCTTTCCTGCGGGAGCAGCCGTTTCGCTGTGCGGAGCCGAACAGTCCATATGCCGTCGATCCCAGCAAACCGACGCCGATTCGCCAACTGACGCTTGAGCAATTGCGCACGCTGCGTGCCGATGTCAACGTCGATCCGCGACGTTTTCCCAAACAAACGACAGAAATCACCCCGCTGGCAAAATGGTTCGCCGACGATAATGGCTATCATCCGTACACAATTCCGACCTTGATCGATCTACTGCTGTTTGTGCAAGCCTACTCCGACGAACCAGGAGAAATGGTCGGCAAAACGCCGGAACAACAGCAACGTGCTCGCCGGGTGCGGATTGATCTGGAACTCAAACGCTATCCGTTCCGTTCGCATGAATTGCGCGAACAATTTGATCCGTGGAAAGGCGGTGTTCTGGAGCGTGCTACGGTCGAGGCGGTGCGTTCTACCGGGATGTCGGATCGCGTGATTATTCGCAGCTTCGATCACCGCAGTTTACGCGCCATCCGTGCTTACGACGGCCGGCTCACGACCGCGATCCTGCTTTCGGGCGATGTCCCCGCTGATCCGGTGCAGGCGGTAAAGCTAGCCGGGGCAAGCATTTATTGTCAGCAGTTTCTCTATCTGGACGAATTCCAGGTCGAGGAATTGCAACGCGTCGGCATTCTGGTTTGGCCCTACACCGTCAACGATCCGGCTGATTGGGAACGGGTCATTTCTTGGGGCGTCGATGGGATTACCACCGATTTTCCTGATCGTCTGATCGTCTGGCTACGCAAACGGGGCATTCCCGTTGAATGACCGAACCAGCGTAGGACTCCCATGGAATGCCGTATACGGTGGAGCCACACTGCGATGGTTCGGTCAGATGTAGCCAAAACGAATGCGATCGCCCCACCGAGGGCGCAACGGCCAAGTGATGTATTCCCCTTCGCGTTGGAGAATCCGCCATTCCCGCAGCCGCGGTAGCACCGCCGACGCGGCCAAAGCGCTCGCTGCTTCCGGTTCGATACTGCCGATGGTCCAATGTGTCAAACGCGGCCAAGCGTGTTGAGCGATCAAGGCTTGGGCATCGGTGTAGGTCAGTTCGGCGGAAACACGCAAGCGTTCCAAGTCGATGAGAGCCGGCGTCTCGGCTAAGCGTGCAATCGGAATCGTGCCTTCGAGCGACGGCGTCAGTGTCAACGACCGTAGATTGGCTAATAGATTTTTCCCACGCCGCAGCAACAAGGGGAGCGAATCGCCGGTGTATTCGACGGTCGACAAGCGTAAATGCACCAAATTCGACTCGTCGGCTCGCTCCAATAGCGGGCCAAGTTGCAGGGGAGCATCGGCAGAACTGGTCCAATCGAGCCGATTCAACTGCGGAAAAATCGGCGATTCGACTAGTAATCGCAGCCCCGACTCATGCAATACCCCCTCGGGGTCGTCAATGGTCAGCGCTTCCAAGTGCGCCAATGCTGGATGGTGCAGCCAAACGCGGAACCATTCCGGGGGCGGTACACAACCATCGAGATGCAACGACCGCAGCGACTGCCAATGCGGCGACTGGATCAATTCCGCCCACGCCTCGGCCGGAACGGCGTTTTGTTTCAGCGACAAACGGAAATGGCGCAACTGCCCCAATAGCGGGGTGTAAGCCAACTCGGCAGGGTCAAATTCGCCAAACAGGGCCAGATCTTCCAACGGCGACTCTCGGAGAGAAGCCAACAACGGCGGCAAGGTTTCGGCGGTGATCGGCCAATGGAAACGGCGTAGAGTGCGGAAGAAGCGGGCATGGGTGAACCATTCGCTGAAACTCGGGTTGGCAAAACTGGCTCGGGAGTTGATCGTCAGCGTTTCGAGGTGATGCAGGGCCGGCGATAGGATGAGCGAAGCGAAAATCGCGGCCAACGGCACATAGTTGGTCAACATCGGTAGTCGCAGCGCGCGTAGGTCCATGCCGTCGGCTTGACGAAACAGCCAAGCGACCTCTTCATCGAGGGTGCCGGCCCCATCCCAACGCAGTTCGCGTAACCGAGGCAGACGAGCGTCGCAGACCAGGCGAAGCACCCGTCGTTGTTGACGATCGCTGAGCAACCGCAGGTCCAGCGCAGTCAACGCCTGGAGGATGTCATCGCGGTGCAAGCGGCGCATTAATGCCGTCAGTTCGTTGATGTCGTCGTTCGGATGATACCAGCGAATCTGCCGGACCATCGGTTGTACAACATCCACCGACAGCCAATCGCGGATGGCATCGATGGGGCATTCGACCGTATCCAAAAACCCGCGGTGAAAACGCCAATCGGTGGCTTGCCGGCCCCATGCGACTTCAGGCAGCCAACGCGTTTCATGGGCGGCGAGCAATGCTGCTTGGCGATGTTCCAAGAAGCATCGGCGTGCCCCGTCGCGTGGATGCTGGGCCAATTCGCACTGCACCCGAATGAACTCAGCGCGTTCCGGTTGGCCCTGTTCTTCCAGCCAATCGGCGAAAATCAATCGCGGCGTATCGTCGTGGGGCGCGGCAGCGATAGCAGCCAGGAAGGCGGCTGGCTCAGACATAGCCCACCTCGAAGAGGATGGCAGCGACAGTCAAATATCTGTTTTCACTACGCCATGCAGCAGCGATTCTAACAGATGGGCCACCGGGTCGCTTTCCGCGGGTAACGGCGGATGGAACGACCGCAATAGGGCGAAGCCCATCAGGAAGCGTAGCCAGTCCCACGCAGTGGCCCGAGCATCGAGCGACCGACGAATCACCCCCTCCGATTGACCTTGATGCAGCAGGTCCAAGACCGCATCCACGGCCCGAGCGCACCACGCCTCGACCACGCTACGGGTTTCAGCATCGGGAGGAACATTGATTAAACCGATCAACACGCGCAGCAAGCCGGCTTCCGTGCGCAGGGTGCTGAGGAAGCGTCGGCCCATTGCGTGCAAGGCCGCCGTGGCATCGAGGGGGGCTGGCGGGGGGTCACTGTCGGGGATCACGAAGATCGATTGATACAGCAGATCGAACCAACCTGCTAGCAGGCTCGGTTTGTCGGCGAAGTATTGGGTGAGGCGTGCCAGCGGCAGGCCGCTAGCCTGTGCGACTTGTTCGAGCGTCAGATCCGCGTAGCCGACACGGCACAGTACCGGTTTTGCCAACAACAGGATGCCACGTCGCCGTTCGGCTTTGCTGAGCCGAGGGGGCGAAGGAGAAGCGGAAGCGTCTGCCTCGGGCTTTCGGCGTCGCGGTGCGGGCATGACGTCGGCTCAGGGTTTCGCGGCATCATAGAGAAAGGCACAGAACGGAACCATGAAGTCTTCCCCGCTGGTCACTTCGCAGCAGGGGCGCTTTGCTTCGTTGGCTTGGGAGCATATTTGCCGATCTTGAGTCGCTTTTCTAACCTCAGGCGACGCTTTTCTTTTTTCTTGGCACGCTCACCCGCTGGATTCCCCATGTCGAACACCTTCTTTTGTAGTCCCAGCTAGTCTACCGTCCGATATTCCTGCTGTATCCTAACAACGCCTCGCGACAGCGTCAACGCAATCGCGAGGAAAACCGTGGCAACAGGAACTTGACTGTCTCGTGCCAGTGCGGCTCTCGACGCTTTCACCCGCAAATTTCGTCGATGGGTTGCGTCGTGACGTCGCGATCCCACACTGGCGACAAAGCAAAAGTCCCCTGCCAGAATGGTTCGATCGACCAAATACCGTGGATTGTCCCCTCTCCGTCGTACCGGCCGCGGTAAATGACTTGGTGCCGACCAAGATATTGCTTGACCAGAGTCACATTGCCGTTAGAGTCATAAGTTCCGGTGAAGAGGAATCGGCCGACGATGTCGCGCCCGCAGCCCTCGACTTCGCCATTGGCAAAGCGGAGCAGGAAATCGGTCATGGGTTGCCGGCCATAGCCGGCTTGTTCCCAATAGCCACGCCAAACGCCGCTTGGATACATAGCATCTCCTACCATCGCGGAGAACAGCCCCATGAGTTCACGTCCTGTCGCATTGGTTACGGGGTCCGCCACGGGGGTCGGTCGAGCGACGGCCTTGCGCTTCGCTCGCCGGGGCTTTGCCGTGGCCATCAATTATTCCCGTTCCCAAGCGGAAGCGGAACAGACCTTGCACGATGTCGAGCAACTCGGCGTGCCGGCGATTTTGGTGCGAGCGAACGTCGCTGCCGACTCTGAAGTCCGCACGATGGTCGAACGCTGTCGCTGCGAGTTGGGCGGTTTGGATGTCTTGGTCAACAACGCCGGCACCACGCATTTCATTCCACACACCGATTTGGAAGCCGTCACGGCGGAGGTATGGCACGACATTCTTCAGGTGAATTTGATCGGTGCGTTTCAGTGTGCCCGTGCCGCGATGCCTTGGCTCAAAGAACGCCGGGGCTGCATCGTCAACGTCACCTCTGTCGCAGGGTTGGCCGGTTCGGGAAGTTCGATTCCGTATGCGGCCTCTAAGGCGGCACTGAATTGCCTGACGTTGTCGTTGGCCAAGGCATTCGCGCCCGAGGTGCGGGTCAATGCCGTGGCACCAGGACCGATCTTGTCTCGCTGGTTGGCCGATCATCCTGAAATGATCGAAGCCGCCTTGAAATTCACCCCCCTACGTCGGGCTTCTACTACCGACGACATTGCCGATGTCATCGAATTTCTGGCTTGTGGCACGACCATGATGACCGGACAAGTCCTCGTCGTCGATGGTGGGCGAACCATGTGAATCGACGATTCACTTGGTCGGCGAAACATCCGTTGGCTCACGTCGACGGCTCGCCTTATCGAAACGTCAAGAGCCGACGACGCTAGTCGTCGGGT
>CALEEC010000482.1 GCA_937949245.1 uncultured Gemmataceae bacterium
TATTACCGGACAGTATCTCGAACTGAAGCGTTTCCCCGAAGGACACGATCTGCTAGTCACCGGCAGCGACCGCGACGACGCGATTTTGCACTATGACAAGATCTCGATCAAAGGCAATCGCGTGCAGATCGATCAACGCTCGAACATAGCCAAGGTCGATGGCCCGGGGACGTTACGCCTCAAGACTGCCTCGGACTTTGAAGGCAACCCTTTGCAGGAACCGAAGTGGGTCGAAATCTGGTGGCAAGACCGCATGGAGTTTCGCGGGGCGGAGAAGTGGGCCAGTTTTGAAGGCGATGTTCAAGCCGATCAAAAACCTGCGCAGTTGCTGTGCCAGAACATGCAGGTGATGCTCGATCGGGAGGTGTGGTTCAACCAAGTGGAGAAGGAGCAACTACGCGGCATGTCGGCTAGCTCCATTTCAGGGGCCGCGAATAGTTCGGCAGATCCGAAGAGATCGCCTCCAGCGGGAGCAAGCCAAGTGAAAGATCGCGACACGCCGAAGATTCGTCACGTCGTCTGCGATCAGACGCGCAACGATCCGACGAAGGTGATTCCAGGCCAACGCGAAATGCCCGTGTCGTTCGTCGATGAACTGCGTGAAAAAGGGCAATGGATACGCTATCAAAGCATCGATGCGCGGACGTTGACGATGGACAACGAACGCAAAGAAGTACAAGCCACGGGTCCGGGCGAGGTTCGGCTGTTGCAAATGGGGGCGGAAGATCCACTACACGAGGGAGCCAAACCGTCAGCCAACAACGTGCCGCCGCGGGGGGGATACCCCACCAATCCGCGAGCGCCGACGCCAACGCCCGCTTCTTCATCGGCTTCTGCACGCGTGCTGAAATTGACTTGGATCGAATTCGAGGGCCGCATGAAAGCGACGGAAACGCCTAAAAAAGCGGTCTTCTTGGGGAAAGTCGATGTGATGCACATGCCCGCGAATCAGCCGAACATGAAAATCCAACTAACGAAACTTCCGCCCAAGGGAATGCATCTGCGTTGTGAAGATTCGATGACCGTATACGCGCACAAATTAGCGGACGGTCGCACGAGTCAGGAGTTGATCGCCAAGGGGAACGCATCGGTCCGCACCGAAGAATTCTGGGGCCGAGCTGACGAGATCAAGTACGACGAGAGTAAGGAGTTGGTCACTTTCCAAGGGAGTTTCGATCATCCTGCAGTGCTGTACCGTAGCCGTGGGGTGGGGATGCCGCCGGAGCAGTTCAAGGGGGTCAAGATCATGTACAATCGTCGCACGGGCCAGTTCAACGGCGAAGGCGTGACCGAACTGCGTTCCCCGAACTGACACCAACGCCGCCGATCGCCCTTCTTCCGAAATGCTTTTGAGCCTGAACGCGGCGGCTCCTCGACGAAACCCAAGGCGGGCATACGCCCGCCACTCGGTACGGGGAATGGAGCATTCACCAAACTCTTCGGCACCTCTTGCCAACATCGCCGACGAGGAGACGTCTAATTCTCGGGAATATTCCCTGGGCAATCTGTATCTTGTACCGAAGAAGCAAAACCACCGCCCCAGCGTCGCCAGCGCTGCGTGATCGTCCGCTGAGAAACACCATGCCAAGCACCCTGCTGACCGAACCTCCGTTGAATCCCGTGCGTCCGCCGTTTCCCATCGAGCAATTACGAGCCCCTGCAGCGGAGCAGTTGCCTAAACGCTCGCACAAAATTGTCGCCGTCCTCCCTGCTTACAACGCTGAGAAAACCTTGGCCGCTACCCTCGCCGATGTGCCCATCGGTTCCGTCGATGAATTCCTTTTGGTCGATGACGGCAGCCAAGATAACACCGTGCAGGTGGCCCGCGAAATGGGACTGCACGTCTTGCAGCATCCCAAAAATCGTGGCTACGGCGGAAATCAGAAAACCTGCTACCGCTGGGCGCTCGATCAGGGGGCCGACATTATTGTGATGATCCATCCCGACTATCAGTACGATAGCCGAGTCATTCCCCATGCGGTCGGCTTCATCGAGTTGGGCATCTGCGATGTCGTGCTGGGCAGTCGCATTCGGTCGCGGCGCGAAGCGTTGAAGTGCGGTATGCCCTGGTGGAAGTATCTGAGCAATCGGATTCTGACCGCGTTCGAGAATTTCTTTCTGGGGCAGAACCTCGGAGACTTTCACAGCGGCTTCCGCGTGTATCGCCGCGAGGTGCTGGAACGCATTCCGTTTGAGCTGAACTCCGATGACTTCGTGTTCGATACGCAACTGCTGGTCCAAGCAGTCCACCTCGGCTTTCGGCTCGGCGATGTCCCGGTGCCGGTGCGTTACTTCGACGAAGCCAGTAGCATCAATTTCCGACGCAGCCTGAAGTACGGCTTATCCACCGTCTGGACGGTCTGCCGCTATTGGCTGCACCGGCTAGGGCTGTGGCGTTCGGAATTGTTCCGCGATCGCAACCCCGCTTAGATCCGAGGTCTAGATTCGCTCTGCTCATTCGTGCCGTGTCCTTACCAGGCAATCGATTCCCCCGTTTTCACGCCGAGCGAAGCATCGCGTTCTGGCGTGAACTTGCAGCGAAGCAATGCGTTCTTGATGAAGCAGAGCATCGGGTCATTGCGTGAAGCGGATCACGGCATCGACGGCTTTGCGCCAGGTGCGGAGCTTGACCGAACGCAGTTCCGATGACCACTGCGGTACGAAGGTGGCATCGGCTTCGTTCAAGCGGCATAAGGAGGCGGGATCGGGCCAGACGCCGGCTGCCGCACCGGCGAGGAAGGCGGCTCCGCGGGCAGTCGATTCCAACACCCGCGGCCGGAGGACCGGCAATCCCAGAATGTCGGCTTGACGTTGCAGAAACCAAGCGTTGGCCGACATCCCACCATCGACTCGCAGTTCTTTGAGCGGCTGTCCCGAATCGTTGGCTGCCGACTCGATGAGATCGGCCACCTGATAGGCCACCCCTTCCAAAGCCGCCCGAGCGAAATCGGCGGCAGTGGTGGCACGGGTCAGGCCAAAAATGGCTCCGCGGGCTTCGGGAATCCAGTACGGCGCACCTAAGCCGGTCAGTCCGGGGACGAACAAGATCGGTTCCACGGGGTCGGAATGTTCCGCAAAACTTTGTGTCTCCGCGGAATGTGTCACCAACTTCAGACCATCGCGCAGCCATTGTACGGCTGCCCCGGCGATGAATACGCTACCTTCCAACGCATAGGCGGGAGTCGCATCCAACGAAGCGGCAAGAGTCGTCAACAACTGATGCTGCGACCGGGCCGGGCGGTTGCCGGTGTGCATCAAGAAGAACGCTCCCGTGCCGAAGGTGCATTTCGCTTCCCCCGGCTCGAAGCAGGTCTGCCCCACCAGGGCCGCTTGTTGATCCCCGGCCACCCCCAAGATCGGCACCCCATCGACCAAAAAATCCAGTCCCGCGGTGATACCGAACAGGCCGGCGCTCGGCTTGACTTCGGGCAACAACGCCCGAGGCACTTGGAAAAATGCGCACAAATCATCCGACCAGCACCGCTGGGTCAGATGAAACAGCAAGGTTCGGCTCGCATTGGTGACATCGGTGGCATGGACCCGGCCGCTGGTCAGACGCCAGAGCAAAAAACTATCGATGGTGCCACAGGCCAATCGTCCGGCTTCGGCCGCTTGGCGAAGATCGCTGCTCTGGTCGAGCAACCAGCGAATTTTCGTTGCCGAGAAATACGGATCTAGCACCAAGCCAGTCTGTTCGCTGAGCCAAGGTTGTTCGCGGGCATGCTGTCGGCAAAACGCGGTGGTCCGTCGATCTTGCCAGACCAAAGCCCGGCCAATCGGTTTGCCCGTGCCGCGCTCCCACAGCACGACCGTTTCGCGTTGATTGGTCAGACCGATAGCCGTCAATTGTTTCGACGAAACCCCGGCACGCACCAACGCCGCCGACACCACCGACGCGACCGACTCCCAGATTTCGTCCGCGTCATGTTCGACCCATCCCGGCTGCGGGTAATACTGCGTTAGCTCCCGCTGGCCGACTCCACGGGCGTTTCCTAATTCATCGTAGACGATCGCACGCGTACTCGTCGTACCTTGGTCAATAGCTAGTAGAAACGCGGACATCACTGCTCCTGGTTCAACCCCAAGGTTTTACTTGGGCTAAAAAATTCGGAAAATAACTCTAGCTCCCTTGACGATCGTGAAGCGTTTGTGTACAGCTATCTAATAATACCGACATTA
Source organism: uncultured Gemmataceae bacterium (assembly GCA_937949245.1). Lineage (GTDB taxonomy): Bacteria > Planctomycetota > Planctomycetia > Gemmatales > Gemmataceae > CALEEC01. The sequence goes on from CALEEC010000482.1 coordinate 4,180, forward strand.
AAGTCAAGAAAGCTGCTCCCAATCCTTATGTTATCCTTCATCACGGGCTAGCCTCATGGCTGAAGACCCTGTGCAATTTGACGATCCTTGTGATCATATTCTGTACCGCTTGCTCGAAATGGATCCGATTACAGGTTCCAGCGATCCCACCACGCTGATTGATTGGTGGCAGACACATCGCTTGCACACGGAATCGTTCACGCAATTCCTCATCCGACAAAATCTCCTGACTCCGACTGCTGAAGCTCTCCTGAAGATCGCGCACAAAGGCCATTTTCAGCTCGAATCTTTAGCCGAGTTGTTCCCCAATCAACTCGCCGGTGAATTTTATCGTCGGTTGCAGACGATACAGACTCAATCGACTTCGATCGGTGCGTTGCAAAAACCGAATTCAGTTCGACAGGTTCGCCAAAGGCTTCCCATTCCCCGCGAAGGGCTGACCTGGGGCGATTTTCTGCTGCTCAATTCCATCGGCAGTGGGGGAAGCAGCTTGGTATTTCGGGCTTTGCGCCTAGTCAACAAAGAACTGCTCGCCCTGAAGATCCTAAAGCCGCGGTTGTTGGAAAAAGATCCACTGTGGTACGACCATTTTTTGACCGAGGGGCTGATATTCCGAGAAATTCGGCATCCGAATTTATTGCAGATTCTGGACTTCGGCGATGTCGACGGGCTACCGTACCTAGCGATCGAATGCATTGAGGGGGTGAGCCTTCAGGAATTGTTGCGTCACAGTGGCCAAATCGCTTGGCCCAAAACGGTACGCATCGGCCGATGCATTCTCGAAGCCTTGCGTGAATTGGATCGTCATGGCTATGTCCATCGCGATGTCAAACCCAACAATGTCCTGATCGCCCGCGATGGCACGGTGAAACTCGCCGACTTCGGATTAGCCCGCCCTAAAGGATTGGTCGAAAAACTTCCCGAAGTTGCCGACAAGCCGCGTTGGGTCGGGACAGCCAGCCATGTCGCCCCCGAAAACACGCGGGGTACCATTCATGTCGACGCTCGTGCCGACATGTACAGCTTCGGGGTGACGCTTTATCAGATGATCACTGGACATCTGCCGTTCGACCACGACTCGCCCCGCGAGGTCATTCGCCTTCATCAAGAAGCGGTGGTGGTCCCGCCAGTGCAACTGTCGGTCGATTGTCCTAAGGCATTGTCCGATTTGATCGTCCGATTGCTTGCCAAAGATCCGAACGATCGCTTTGCCGATTACGACGCCTTGTCGCATGCCTGGGCAGAACTTGAGGATGGGATCGACTGACTGCACTTTCCCGCCCGTCGTGTTGCGGCTTACCAAGCATCTTCGCTGTATCCACCCCAGCATACACATCCATCTTGCTGAGCTATCCAACTACCGCTTCCTGCCCCTTATGTCGGCATCTGACCGTGCATTCAGTCGGTATCCAGATCGAAGTGAATTGCCTGTTCGGCTTCGGCCGAGACTTCGCGGCACAGTCCCGACAATTCGGGATAGCGATAACGGCGAGCTGGTAGAAGGCTTCCAGGCGCTGTGTTCTCTTCCGACACCGGCCCAGCGACGGTGACCCGATACCACCCGGGAGCCACCCCAACGCAGCGATGCGACACCAAACGATACGAGCCATCGGCCTGGATGGTCGCTGTGGCAATGCTGCCTTCGTAGCCACGGTCGGCGTCGGGAGTGAACACGATCAGACCGCCGGCGACCGGCTGACCTTGGCAGGTGACCCGGCCATACACTTGCACTTCGGGAGCAGATCGGCTTCCACAGCCGACCAGCACGCCGAGCAGCCAGATCGTTTGAAGCCACCACAGCCCGGCTCGCGGGTTGGGCATAGCAAGATCTCCCCGAAAGCCGACCTTGTCGATGTTCCCTTCCGACCATCCGTCGACTGACGTCGACGGCTCGCCAGGGCTGCAACTCCGTCGACTGACGTCGACGGCTCGCCTTCTAAGACTCGAAGATTGCCCCGATCCCAACATCGCGGGTCCATCCAAGCTATCGGCACAATTCCCGCGTTTGCTTGAGTCGCAATCTTTTCTCGGCATAGTCTGGAATCGCCGGGTCGGCATTGACCTAAAGCACGCCTTGCGATACAAGACGCCCACGGTTCGATCAACGGCATCGGAGGGACGTGCTTCTCGATAGACACCCAGTTGATCGTGACGGCCCCAAGCGAAAGTCTGTCCCTGCCCATCCGACCTTTCGGAACAGGAGAAGCGAAACGTGAACAAGTTGTTAGTCTCTCTTAGCGCGATGGTGACCTTGGGTCTGGTGGCCTATTGGGTCAGTGTTATTGCGGCGCAACAGGCCGTCGCGGTCCAAGCGCCTCCCCAACGCAGCAAGATTGCCGTGTTCAACATCGCCAAGGTGCTACGCAATTACCACAAGGCCAATTTCGCCGGTCAGGAAATCCAAAAGAAACGGCAAGAATACATTGTCGTGGTTAATAGCAAACGCACGGAGCTGGCCGACAAACAAAAGGCCCTCAGCACGGCGACCGATCCGGCTGTCCGCGACAAGATTCAGAAGGAAGCGTTGGAAATCCAACGGAAGATCGAAGACATCGACCGCGAAGCGCAAAAGACGCTCAGTCAAATGTCGAACGATACGATCGTTCGGGTGTATGCCGACATCAAAGGCGTGGTCGAAGCCGTGGCGGTGGCCAATGGCTTTGAACTGGTGTTCGCTTACCCCGATGCTTCGCTGCCGACCGAAGAAAACACCCCGGCGGTGGCGCAGTTGAAGTTGCAGACCCCGGCGGCGATGCCGTTCTATCATCGGCATATGGATGTCACCGAAGTGGTGATCCAAACGCTCAACGCGAAGTTCCCGGCTCCGCAAGTGACGGCTCCGACCGATCCGAATGTGGTTCCGGTCAGCAATCCGCCGGCCAATCCGAAGTAACTTTCGGCGGGGCAAGGGTTTCCAGATATGCCACTGCACCCCCAAGTTTCTCTTCGTGATTGGAGAAGGCTACGACGACTCAGCCCAAAGCGCATAGGCCTTTGGGCTGGACTTGACCGTGACTGTCCGCCCCAGATCGAGACGGTGGTTTTCGATGGAATCGACTCCTGGCATTGATCTGGGAAATTTTCAGCACGAAGGCTATCTTGTTTCGTCCAGAGAGATTCCAGCACTGCGATTCGGAGATCGCACGGATGCCCAACTTCCCCCTCTGTAAGAATCGCGGCCAGTTGAAACTTTGGTCCGCAACTCTCATACCGGCCCTAGGCCAAGAAGGCCCCGTCGTGAGAAGTCTCGGATATCGTCCGCAACGAACTTTGGCGCGACCGGTTAGCGTGCGTGGCGTCGGTTTCATCACGGGCGCACCGGTGACCGTGCGGTTTGTCCCTGCACCCCCCGATAGCGGGATTCGTTTCCAACGCATCGATCGGCCCCAGGGACCAACGGTGCCGGCGACCGTGCATCAGGTCACCGGCACGCAACGACGTACCACCTTGGGGGATGCCTACAGCGGTATTACCCTCGTTGAACACATTCTGGCCGCTCTGGCTGGATTACGCATCGACAATTGTTGCGTCGAACTCGACGCCGGCGAACCGCCCGGCTTAGATGGCTCGTCGCAAGGATTCGTCGCAGCACTGTTGCAAGCGGGGATCATCCCGCAACAAGCTCCGCGGGCGATCTGGACCGTGAGCCAACCGATTATCCTGCAACGCGGCGACGCGACCCTGGCCATTCATCCGCACTCCGCCCCGACGCTCCGCATCAGCTATCGTCTCGACTATGGCCATCCTTCGCCGATACCTCCGCATCTGCATTCTTGCGACATCACTCCCGAGCGTTTCGCGGCCGAGTTGGCCCATTGCCGTACTTTTATCATGGAATCGGAAGTGCAAATGCTCTGGAAGCAGGGCATCGGCCGACACTTGACGCACGCGGATTTGTTGGTATTTGGTCCCCGTGGACCAATCCACAACACCCTAAAGCACGCCGACGAACCGGCCCGGCACAAGGTGCTCGACCTGGTTGGTGACTTGGGATTGTGTGGTTGTGATCTCGTGGGCCATGTGGTGGCCTATCGCTCGGGACATCAGATGAACGTGGAACTGGCCAAGCAAATCGTCGAAGCGATTCGCCAAGGGGAATCGACTGCGTCACGCTCGGCCGCTTGACTGCGGCAACCGGCATGGACTCGGTCGCCTCTGTGCAGGGAAGCACGCTAGCAGCCGAGTTCGTCGATACAGCCGATACAGCGGGGGGAGGGATTCAGGATGAGCCGGTTAAGGATGGCCGTCATCGGCGTGGGACATTTGGGCAAAGCGCACGCCCGGATTCTGGCATCGCTCCCCGAGGTCGAGCTGGTCGGTGTCGTCGATACCTCACGCACCCAAGCTGAGCAGATTGCCGCGCTGTATCAGTGCCGGGCCACGACCGACTTGGAATCGCTGCTACCAGAGATCGACGCCGCTTGTGTCGTAGTGCCGACGATTCATCATTGGGCGGTGGCCCGGGTTTGCTTAGAAGCCGGCATTCCCATCCTGGTCGAAAAGCCCATCGCTCCGACCATCGACGAAGCCGATCGCATGATCGAATTGGCTCACCGTCGGGGCGTGCCGCTGCAAGTGGGGCACATCGAGCGGTTCAATCCGGCGTTTGAAGAACTGCTAGGGCGAACCATGCAGCCGAAGTTCATCGAAGCCGAACGGCATGGCCCGTTCACCGGCCGATCGCTCGACATCGGGGCGGTGCTCGATTTGATGATCCACGATCTCGATCTGTTGTTGGCGTTGAACCGGTCCGAGGTGTTGCATGTCGATGCCTTGGGAGCATCGGTGTTCGGCGGACACGAAGACATCGTGAACGCTCGGCTCACCTTTGCCAACGGCTGCATTGCGCATGTGACGGCCAGCCGGGTTAGTCCTAATCCGAAACGCCGACTGCGGATCTGGGCTCCTGAGGGCTACGCCGGCATCGACTTTGTCAAGCGCACGCTGACGCTGGTGCAACCCTCGCACGAACTGAAGGCAGGCCAAATTCGCCTGGAGCACATGACTCCCGAAAGTCGTGCAGCGATGAAAGAGCAGATTTTCGGCCGGGTGCTTCAGGTACGCGACATCGACTGCAACCGGGGCGATCAACTGATGGCCGAACTACAGCATTTCGTTGAATGTGTCCGTTTCAACAAGACCCCACGAGTCACGGGGCAAGATGGTCGCAACGCCCTGGCCCTAGCGGAACGCGTTCTACAAAGCGTGCGGACTCACCGTTGGCAAGGCATCGAAGGACCAGCGATGGGCCCGAATCAGATGCCGCGGCCGCTAGGTTGGCTGTTTGAACCATCCGAACATCATCGCGAAGCGGCGTAAAGGCCAGGAGCCGACGACGCCACTCGTCGGGTATTTATCGCAACACCCGCGGACTAGCGTCCACGGCTCCTATCGTCACGCCAACCATCGTTGAGCCGACGACGCCAAGCGTCGGGTGTTTCCACTAGTCGTCGGGGGATTCCCATTGCTCATTTCTTCGGCAGGTCCGATTTTTTGAGGATCTTGCTCGGATTGGCCGGCACCCAGTAAGACGGGTCATCATGGTAACCGAACTTGGCCCGGCGATCGCGTTCGTGCAAGTCGCGGTTGGCGAAAGTACCGGGACGCACCGGTTCGCTCTCGCGTCGGGCAATCTCTTGCATTCGGGCTACAATCTCTGGATGCATCGCCGCGAGATTTTTGCTTTCGCTCGGATCGGTGGCAACATCGTAAAGTTCCCACTCGTTGCTTTTGTTGGGCTTGACCGCACGCCAGTTGCCCTGACGCACCGCGACCCAGCCGCCGAACTCCCAGTAGAGAAAGTCGTGCTTCTTCTGTTCCCCCCGCCCCAATAGCGTCGGCACCAACGAGATGCCATCGATTCCCGCAGGTAAAGGTGCACCGGCCAGTTCGGCCAAAGTGGGAAGAATGTCCGGGAAGTAGCACAGCAGATTGGTCTTGCTCCCCGAAGCGATCTTGCCCGGCCAGTAGGCTAAGAAAGGAATGCGGACCCCGCCTTCGTACAGTTCGCCTTTCTTGCCGCGATATTCCAATCCCGTCTCAGGGTGCTTGTTGGCCGAGTGGAAGCCACGCGGATACTCTGGGGACTCAAAATAGTTGGCCCCGCCGTTGTCGCCGCTGAACAGAATCAACGTCTTTTTGTCGATCCCTTTCTGTTGCAGCAAGGTCAAGATCTCGCCCAATTGGCGATCGATCATCGTACACATGGCGGCGTACCGTCGCGGTTCTTCCGGCCAGGGTTGATCTTTGTACAACGCCCACGCGGGGTCGCTGTCGGGAATGCGGAAACTTCCGTGGGGCGGCGTGTACGGCAGATACGCGAAGAAGGTTTTGTCGCTGTTGTCGCGGATGAACTGGAGGGCGGCTTCGTGAATCTTGTAGTGCGAGTACGTCTTTCGACTGGTTCGGCCATCGTTGCCCTCCAGCGGCACTTCCTCGCTATTGCGGATCAAGTACGGCGGATAGTAATTGTGCGCGTGGACCTGATCGTAATAGCCGAAAAAGACATCGAAGCCGTGCTTCTCGGGTACTCCCGTCGAACCACGCCCTCCGCAGCCCCACTTACCAAAGCCTCCTGTGACGTAACCTTGCTTGCGTAAAACGGTTGCGATCGTCACTTCATCGGCACGCAACGGCGTACCGCCATCGTTGACCCGCACCGAGGTATGGCCGGAATGTTTGCCCGTCAGCAAGCAAGCTCGTGTCGGGGCACAAACCGGAGCGCCGGCGAACAAATGGGTGAATACCATCCCTTGAGCTGCCATTCGGTCGAGCGTGGGAGTCTGAATTTTTTTGCCGCCCATGAATCCCGGCTCGAAATAGCCCAACTCATCGACCATCAGCACAATAATGTTCGGTTTCTCGGCTGCTGGGCTGATCGATCCACTCGTCGCGTAGACCGCCAGAGCAGCAATCGTTGAGGCAATCCACTTCATTCGAGCTCCTTATCTTCTCAAGCAGGAAGGGAGACCGCGAGGGCCATCGCGCATTTTGCGTACCAAAAGGGGGCCATCGGGCGAGCGTTCCTGCATCGCTCCCTTGGCTCCGGGAGATCGTTGATCGTTCGAGCAACAGATCCAGCGGCCCGTGGAAGTTTATCGTTCAAGCAACAGATCCAGTGGGCCGTTGCTATCGCCGAAGCGATCGAGTGGAAGTCCGGCCAAGCGAGCGGTCGTCACAAAGAGGTTGCTCATAGGGGTTTCCGTCTTCAGGGCCAAGCAGCGTCCGCCGGGGATGGCTCCGCGAGCATGACCGGCAACCACGACCGGCAGTTCATGGTGATCATGCTTACGTCCGTCGCCCATGGCCGAGCCAAACGTCACCAAGCAATTGTCCAGCAGGGTGCCGCTGCCATCGGGAATTTTCGCCAGCTTATCGACGAACCGCGCGAATTCCTCCACGAGGAATTGATCGATTTTCTGAATGTCGGCTTCCTGGCCGGTGCTGTGCGTCAATTGATGATGGCCGGACTTCACTCCGAGATTTTCGTAGACGCGGTTGGTCTGCGAATTGGCCAGCATGTAGGTGACGACACGGGTGGCATCGGTTTGCCAAGCCAGGGCGATCAGATCGTACATCACGCGGATATGAGTGACGAAATCGTCAGGATCTTGTGTCGGTCGTCGTTCCGGAGGAACATCGATCGTCGGCAGATTCTTCATCTGGGCGATTTGCTTTTCCACCGCCCGGACGCTTTCGAGATACTCGGTGAGTTTGCGTCGATCGGTGATGCCCAGTTGGTTTTGCAGACGTTTGGCATCTTCGGCGACGAAATCCAGCACGCTTTGCCGATCGGCCGATCGTTCGCGGAACCGCCGGCCTTCTTCCCCGGGAGCGCCGAAGAGCCGATCAAAAGCCCGCCGCGGACTAATTTCCACGCCGCTGGGCTGCGTCGGACTGCGCCAAGAGATGTTCGACATGTAGATGCAACTGTAGCCGGAGTCGCATCGACCTTCTTTTCGGCTGGGTTCGGTGCCCAATTCGAGCGACGGCAGACGGGTGCTTCGGCCGACCGAGCGAGCAATCACTTGGTCGATCGATTCGCCTAGGTAGATGTCTTTGCCTCCGGTTTTCTTGGCTTGCACTCCCGTAAGATAGGTGGCCCCTTCGCGGGCATGGGCACCGGGGCCGTCGCCGTTGGGGCGAGCTTTGTCATGAGCCAAATTGGTGATCAACGTCACGTGTTCGCGGACGGCGGCCAATGGGGCGTTGGTCTTGTTGAACTGGAAGTTCCGCCCCGAGCCTTGCGGGGTCCAATATTCGCGGACCATGCCGTTGGGGAAGTAGATCCAGCCGACCCGCAACGGCGGTTGCTTCGGCGCATCCGCGGCGAAGCCATGCGGGAGCATGCATTCCAACAACGGCAAGCTCACCATGGCGCCGCAACCTTGCAGGAAGGCACGGCGAGAGAGTCGGGGGTGGTTCATGGTTGCCTCTCCTCGGTTTCGGATCTTTGGCGTCGGAACGGCTGGCTTAACACCACTTCACGGACCAAATCGTGGAAGCGAAACTCTTGCGCTCGAGTGCGTTCCAAGATGGTATCTATCGCTGGACGATCGATGTATTCGAGACCGCGTCCCAAGGCATACGTCAGCAAGCGACTCGACAAATGCCGGGCGAAGTCTTCCTTCCGTTGCATCAGAATGCCGATCAGCTCTCGCGGCGAAGAGAACTTTTCACCCGAAGGTAAATCACCGACCGCGTCGATGGGTTTGCCGTTGTCTTTGTCCCGCCAACGGCCGATCGCGTCGAAATGCTCCAAACCGAAGCCGATCGAATCCATGGTTCGGTGACACGAGGCACAGACGGCGTTGGTGCGATGCAGTTCCAATTGCTTGCGCAGCGGCAGGTTCGGTTGGGCAGCCTGGGTCTCGGCCAACTCGGGGACATTGTCCGGTGGAGGGGGAGGATCTTCCCCTAAGATGTTTTCGAGAATCCAATTGCCCCGGCGGGTCGGCGAGGTGCGATTCGGATACGACGGCAACATCAAGATGCTGCCCTGTGTCAGAATCCCTTGCCGGGGGGTGCCGGCCAGCGAAACTTTGCGAAACTCGGTCGTTTTCGGGGGCACCCCGGGGATACCGTAGAATTCCGCGAGTCGGCCATTGACAAACGTGTAGTCCGCACGCAGAAGATCCAAGGCACTGCGGTTCTCGCGGACGATCGAACGGACGAACAATTGCGTCTCCCGGCGTAAGTCTTCGCGGAGTTCCGAACTGAACGTCGGGAACAGTTTTACATCAAAGTTCATGTCCGGGAGTTTACGCAGTCCTAGCCACTGCCCGAAGAAACTTTCCAGGAACACCTCGCTTCGCGGATCGTTCAGCATGCGTTCGACTTGGGCTGCTAACACCTGAGGCTCCGAAAGTTGGCCCGCTTCGGCCAGACGGAACAATTCCTCATCCGGCATCGACGACCACAGGAAATACGACAAGCGGGAAGCCAAGGCGTAATCGTTCAGCGGTACGGCGATCCCGGGCTTGACTTCCGGAGGCAACAATTCGAGGCGGTACAGGAACTTCGGCGATACCAGGATAACGTGCGTGGCCAACTCGAGGGCATCGCGGAAGGTCCGCCCTCGAGCCAATTGGTGGTCGACGAAACGGACCAATTCATCGAGTTCCGTCGGCGTGGCTGGGCGTCTCCACGCGAGACTGGCAAGCGTGCGTAAGGCTTCACGGGCGGCATCGCTAGCCTTTGGTCCCGCTGACGGAGTGGTTTGCAGCAACGCCCGATGCGCCGGAGTCAACGAAACCCCCGTAAAACTCAGCGGTCCCCGCACGCGAATTTCCCGGATACCTACCCGCGGAGCCAGCAATGGCTTCTTGAGATGCTCCGCGATTTGCTCCGGCGTCAGGGTGCGCAGAAAGCGATGCCGTATCCGAAATACATGCGTGCCGGCCCGCTCGGTGAAGCGGAGGGTGTACACTTGCTTGACGGCCGTGGTGCCGTTACCGGGGCGGATCGGCAGGTGCCCCAGTTCGCGGTCATCGCTCAGGATGGTGGCCTCGGCCACAGGTGCAGCATTGGGGTCGATGACGAAGTTCTTTTCCTCTTCCAACCAGCGTTCGTTGTTGCTGCGGTCTTGCTCTTGCGGTTTCTCCACTCCCCAAGCACGGATGCTGACCTCATATTCGCCGGGCAGGGGCAACTCGAAGACGGCGTACAATTCCGTCCCTGGCACCATTTCTCGCCCCCGATCGCTGCTGTTGCGAGGGGGAACCCCCTGGTGCGGCAAATGCCCCCCTTCGATGAAATCGTCCAACAGGGGCTTTTCCGACTTCAACAGCAGGGCCGAGGTTAGTTTCTCGGCGGCGTTCAAATATTTTTCCAAGCGTAAGGGAGAGATACTCAGTACGTCGCCGATGTTGTCGAAGCCGTAGCCTAGGTCATCTGCGGGAAACTCGTCGGCCAAGGGCATCGACACACCGAACAGATCGCGGATAGTGCTGTTGTATTCCGTCCGATTCAGTCGCCGAACCGTGACACGTCCCGGGTCGGGCGGTTGTTTCGGATCGATGTAAATCAGGGCTTGTTCCAGCCACGCCAAGACGGCTTGCCGTTCTTTCTCATCGGGGCGTTTGTGGCCGTCCGGGGGCATGGCTCCCACTTTAAGTTGCCGAAACACCCGCTGCCACGGTTTGCGTTCGGCCAGGAGGTGTTCGACTTTGGTGAAGCGAGCCAGATCGATTTGCCCTTCCGCTTCGTCAGCACGATGACATTTGATGCAATGTTTTTGCACAAACGGCAGTACCAGAGACTGAAACCGTTCCAAAGCGAACGGTTCCGCCGCGTCGGCGACTTGCGGGCCGAGGATCAGAACTAATGCCAAACTCCCCCAACGCATGACCTCATCTCCCCCAAGGGCACGATTCTAAGCCTCGTTCCATCAGCCTTCATTCGCCCCTGCCCTAGAGCGATTTCCTGATTCGCCTGGCCATCCATCCACCGATCGAACTTCCTTACTTTTTTTGCTCGGCGGGGTGTATTCCGCGATGGCACGTTTCAGTTGTTCTGCGACTTCGCCGCGGGAGATGCGTGCTAAATTGTGGGCCACGCCTAGGTGGCGTTTGACGATCTCGGCCGGGGGAAGCGTGGTGATCTTGACCTCGGGGTGATCGGCTTGGACCCGTTGTAGATCCGCCGGATTGCTCAGACTCATCGACAGGTCGAGGACTTTCAGCCGACCTTTCAGCGGCAGCAGATGACGGAAGCCGCCTTCGTAGGTGATAAACGCTTCTTGGAAGGCAACCTGGATCACCTTCGGCATCTTGGCAATCGAAGCCAACGCCGCTTCGGAGACTTTCCCCATCTCCGCGACGCGGAACGATTCTAAGTTCGGATGGCCTTCAAAAAACTTCACCCCGGCATCGGTCACCCGCGAATGAGCCACCGAGAACGACTTTAGCCCCTTGATCTTCGCGGCTTGTTCCATCCCCTCGTTGCTAATGCCCAACGTTAGGTGAATGTCAATGAGTTTCGAGTCGGCCAAGGCATCGAAACCCACCGCGTTGTACAGCGGAGCCTGCGGATGATTGCCCACAAAGCCGTTGTGATCGATGCGGAGGATGCGTAACTCCGGCAAACCTTTCAGGGCACGCAGGCTGTCATTGCGTAACCAGGGACCATTGCCGATCAACCCGAGAACATGGCCTCGGGCATCGTAGATGCAGCCGAAAAATAGCTCTTTCTTTTGCTTCCCTTGCACGCCCCACGATTTCGCACTGCTGGCGTCGAAGCCCCATTCTTTCAGACGACGGATCAGGCCTGCTTTGGCCCATCCCGGCAGATCCGCCACTTCGACGGCATGGCCTTCGACCGCGATGATGTCGCGGAGAATCTTGGCCTCTGCCGACACAACCGGCGGTTGCAGATCGGCCCAACCACGTGAATTCACGAACAGCCAGAGAATGCATACGGCGAGCAAACGCATGGGGAGAAATCCTTTGGTAAAAAACGAGTACCTTGGGCAACGAAGAATTATCCCTATTCCGCGAGGTATCGGCGAGGAAAATTTAGTGGCTTAGCCACTTTAGCAAAACGACAGACCGAAGTCAAACCTTTCGGCATCGAAAAGAAAACTTTGCTCGGTTGTCGATGAGTCGGTCGACGCCGCGATGGCGACTCGGCCTCGCCGTTGTTGGTTGTGGCGGCTTTTACAGGCGTCGCAGGATTTCCAACAGGAGCAACAACCCGATCCCGCCGACGACCAAATAGATGGGCAACCCAGGGTTAGTTTCGAGGGGAAGTGGTTCGGCTTCGGGGGAGATCGGCAGTGCAGCCGGAAGCAGAGGCGGAGGTGCTGGACGCACCGGAGCGTTCGTTGGAGCAGGCAGCGACGGGGGCGGCATGGGAGGTGTGACGTTAGCCCCATGTTCGGTCGAACCAGAGCGTTTTTGGACCAGGACGCCGGAAACACCACTGCGGTCCTTGGTTGGTCCCGGACTTTGGGCGAAGACAATCGGCGAGAAGGACTCCCAAACGCTGGCTTCGGTCGCATGTTCGGCTTCGATTGCGTGCAGCAGGTCGGCATCGGTGGCGTAAGGCGAAACATCCATCGGCCGAACGGTATCTTGGGCGGCCCAAGGTTGCAGCAGTTGGCGTACCACCTCGGCGTTGGCCGGCCGACGAGAGGGATGCTTGGCCATCAAATGCTCAACGATGGCCGCGAATTCGACGGGGACGGTGGGGTTCAGGTCGGTGATCGGCGTCGGATATTCGCGTAGGTGCCGCATGATCTTTTGCACCGAGGTTCCCCCTGGGAACGGCGGTTGCCCCGTCAGGGCGAAGTACATCGAGCAGCCCAACGAATACAAGTCGCTGCGGGCATCAACTTTCGTGGGATCCTCCGCTTGTTCCGGGGCGATGTAGTCCATGGTGCCGACGACGTATCCTTTGCCGCCGACGATGGTTTTGTCGGTCGGCAAGGTTTCGCCCTCGGCGAGGGCCAGTCCGAGGTCGAGGATTTTGGCATGACCATTGGGGGTGATCATGATGTTAGAAGGTTTCAAGTCGCGGTGGATCAGCCCTTGTTGGTGGGCGTGGGCCAGTCCCTCAGCCACTTCACTGAACAAACTGGCCACCCGCGGCACGGGCATGGGGCCGCCGGTTGCAATGGCGTGATGCAGACTTCCGCCACGGATGTATTCCATGGCGATGTAGTAAATGCCGTCGATCACCCCGGCTTCAAAGGTTTTGGTCAAATGCGGATGCGCCACCCGGCGGCATAGTTCCATTTCGCGTTGGAAGCGTGCCAGTACTCGCTCTTCCTGCCGAGCTTTCTTCGGGGGCAGCACTTTCAAGGCCACCAGCATCGAGCCTTTGGAGTGCATCAGGTGCAGGGTGTCGGCCGACAAGGGCACGCCCCGCGTATCTTTGGCCAGATAGACCATGCTTCCCATGCCCCCGCGTCCGAGCGGGGCCAGCACCTGATACGGTCCCAGCACCAACCCTTGGGAGATGCCGGCCAACAATTTCTCGGCCTGAAACTGCGACAGGTGATTGTTTTGGATTAGATACTGCACGAACGGTTGCGGATCGGGCGATCGGGGATCGAGTCCGTAACGTTTGGCTAACGATTGCAATTGCTCCGGGGGCATCAACCCGCTACGAAGAAGGCAGCGTAGGAACTTTTCAGTTGCCGAAATGGTTTCTACGGGCGAGGCCATAATCGACCTTCACTTTGCGCTTTCGCCAGGCCGGATGGTACGGGGACAAACTCACTCGCCCGATTATGCCAGATCGCCCTCGGCCAAACAATCACCGAACCGGCCGACAACGAAAAATCCTCGCCGCTTCGCCTCCCCGCGAGTCTTCCTCTGATAGCCTGTCCAAAAAGCCCCGGTCGGCCTATCAATTGAGTCATGAGCAGAAAGCAGTATCCCTCGGACTTGACCGACGCTCAGTGGCGGCGGCTCGTCCACTTGGTCCCGAAGCCGAAGCCGGGTGGGCGTCCGCCGAAG
>CALEEC010000483.1 GCA_937949245.1 uncultured Gemmataceae bacterium
TGCAGGGCCAAGTCTCTCCTCCATCGAATTCGATCCAGTGTTCTTCGGCATACCCCAACCATGAACGCCGGGCAAAGCCATCCACATATTTGCCGTCGCGATGCCGCAATAGTTCGGTCACATCGCGTCCCCGATGGTCCCGGACCTGACGCGGGAACCAAACCTCCTGCAACGGCAACAATGCTTGCGTCGGCCCCGGTTGGGTCGTAGCAAAGCGTTCATCGGGCAATACGAGCATGGCTGCGGGATGATCGACCACGCATAGTTCGAGGCAGTCCAGATAAAGCACCTCGTCCATCGGTTCACTGAGCCAAACCTCGAATGCCCCATTGTGAGGACGCAGCCAGGTGCCGAGATAGATACTTTCTTCAGAACGTGGAAGGCGCAGCCCGCCGTCCGGTGTTCGTTCGCCCAAAGCGCCGGCCCCCAGGCAATCGGTCACATACCGAAAGCGTTCGCCATCCCAAGCAAATAGGATCGGGCACGACGTGCCTTTCCGATTGATCTCGGCAATCCGCAAGCGTTGATCGGCGGGTTGCTGCAATTCCGCTTGCGGCACGCCATCGGGCCAACGCAGGCGTACGACATCGGCTTGGTTTGCTGGGCCGATACCGATTACGATCGGTGCTTTCCCTTGGCCGAGGGAAACGGAACTGCTGCCAAGTTCCACCATACTGACGGAAGCCCCCGCATGAACGGTTACGCGAGTGCCTAACGCGTCCGCGTTGGTGCGTAGGTTCGAGCCAACATTCCGTTTGCCCGTGGGTTCGACAATGACAGCATGGTGACCGTTGCCGAGGTTGCGAACCACCAGGGGGGAACCAGCCTCGGGCCAAAGCCACAGGTCGGCAAAGGCATCGCCAGTGCCGTCCAACGGTAACGCCGCGATGGCTCGGGGAATAGGGCCAAAGGCTTCGGCCGATGCGACGAGCTTTTCGGCTTGATTGTGCAACAACACCACTTTGCCATTGGTCGTGGTGGCCACTAGATCCATCCAACCATCGAGGTCGATGTCAACTGCGCAGACCGAACGCAGCGTCAAGCCGCGGAGGGGTTGCTCACGGTATGTCCACGCAACCGAGTCGTTGACTTCGGTAGTACTCGCGGTCAAAGCGGCCGAATCGGCGCTGGTTCGGACGGCAAACAGGTCGAGATTTTCATCGTGATTCAGATCGAAGGCCAATCCCCCTAGCCACGATTGCGACCATTCGCCCGCGGCAAGCGTACCCCGGTGGAAACGCAACAGGCGATCGTTGAACATCACAATCGGCGAGCCGGACGCAGGGACGACTAGAATATCCATGTCCCGATCATTGTCGATGTCGAGGATCGCGAATCCGATGACCGATTCCGCGACGAACAGAGCCTCGCTGATACCGTCGGGACCGTTCGGTTGCACCCGGCGGAAGGCCACCCTTAATCCACCTTGATCTTCGTTGGGTCGCACCGGTTTGGCCACACCGACGTTGAGCAGCACTTCCACCCCCACGGTCACCGGGGGCTGGTGCTGGTCGATGTCCGTGAGTTGATCGGCAAAGCGTGCAAGGAGTAGATCGAGGTCGCCATCTTGGTCAAGATCGACCCAAGTCGGTGAACGCAGCACCCCGCGCAGAGCAGTCAGACCTGCGGCTTCGCTAACATTTTCCAACGTGCTATCTCCGCGATTCCGCCACAGTTCGACCGTGTTGAAGCCTGTCAGGCACACATCGGGGAAGCCGTCGTTGTCGAAATCCCCAATCGCTACTCCCCAGTGCGAGCCGAGTTGACCCTGGAACGCTGTAGGGCTGACATCGACAAAGACACCATTGCCTTCATTGAGCAGCAACACATCGCGGACACGTCCGTTGTCCACCACCGCGGCAAGCATCAGGACATCGGTTTTTCCGTCCCGATTGAAATCGAACGCGACCATCGACGGACCGAAGCGATGTCGCAGCTGCTGGGTCGGGCGGTCGAGATCTGAAGCGTTGGCCCAGCGGACGCCGGGGGGCAAATCGATGCGAAAATCCTTCCAAACGTCGAACAACGGCAACGGGCCGAAACCGGCGTTGCGCTGGTCGCGCGGACTTCGGCCTATCGCATCGGCCAAGCGTCCCATGCGGGAGTAGACGATCTCATATTCTTGTTCCCAATTGGCATCAATCAAGCGTTTATGCTCAGCAAGCAACTGTTGTTTGCGTTGCGGATCGTTCAATTGCGGATGATGAGCTAAACCATAACGGGCGGCGTTCAGGTAGGGGTTGAGCTTCAGGGCCTTTTCATAGGCAGCCAAGGTAGCTGGCGAACTAGTCCCCTCGGGATGAGTCAGACCGAAATGATACCACCCATGGCCGTCGTTGGGGGCCAGTTCCGTGACTTTACGGAACAGCGGATGAGCCGCTTCGAGTTGGTTTTGATGCAAGTAAATGATGCCGAGGCAGTAGTTCGCATGCAGGTTGTTGGGATCTTGAGCCAGCACCTCGCGGAATAGGCGAATCGCCTCGGCCAACGGTTCGTCTTTTGCCGTGTTCAGCAGGGCGATGCCCAGATTGATTTTGCCCGGCAGCCAATCAGGGGCCAGTTGCACCACCTGGCGAAACTCTTGAACGGCACTGTCGTACTCGAATTGTTCCAGATGACCGATCCCCCGGGCGTTGTGGGCCAGCACCTCGGTCATGTCCGGTGCCGCGGGGGGAGGGGGAACCATCGGGGCATCAGGCCACCACTTTGCGTAGAAGATGGCCAACAACAGGATGACGCCGATGCAAATTCCGATCCCGAGCCGAGTGGTGGACTTGGGCATCGTCGAATTCTCCCCGAATGGACGATCGCGAAATCACAAACCGCTGGTGATTTCTCCCAAAGCATCCGCCAAACGATCGATGTCGGCCTCGGTGTTGAACGGCCCGGGACTGACGCGCACCAAGCCATCGGGGAACGAGCCGATCGCTTTGTGGATGTAGGGAGCACAATGCAAGCCTGGACGAATCGCAATATCGAATGCTTGGTCGAGAATCCCACCTAACTCAGTCGCGGGGAGCGTCTCGCAACGGAAACTGAGGGTGCCCACCCGCTGAGCATGGTTGCGATGGCCGAACACTTCGAATCCCGGCATTTCGTCGAGGCGACGCCAAAGCCGTTCGACCAAATCCACCTCGTGGCGATGAATGTTGGCCAACCCTTGCTTTTCGACAAAGTCGATGCCAGCCCTTAGCCCGGCGACTCCGAGGACGTTCGGCGTGCCACCTTCGAGGTAATAGGGGAATTCGGTGGGCATGGTTTCGCTGGAAGAATCTCCGCCGGTCCCGCCTTCCCGCCATGCTCGCGGCCGAACCCGGGGGGCGACGTAGAGAACCCCCGTTCCCGTTGGCCCCATTAGCGACTTGTGGCCGGGAAGAGCCAACAGATCGATGTGCATCGCCTGCACGTCGATGGGAATGACACCTGCCGTTTGAGCGGCATCGACCAAGAACAGCACGTCGGCCTCCCGAGCGATCCGGCCAATGATGTCGATCGGTTGCACCGTTCCCAAGACGTTGCCGGCGTGTGTCAGGGCGATCAAACGTGTCTTCGGGGTGATCGCAGCACGAACCGCGTCGGGATCGATGGTTCCCCCGGCATCGACGCCGACACGCGTCAGGCGAATTCGCCCATCTAATTCCAACTGCCGTAATGGCCGACTGACGGAGTTGTGTTCCAACACCGAGGTGATGACATGATCCCCCTCGGACAAGACGCCTTTGATGGCCATGTTCAAAGCATCGGTGGCGTTCATGGTGAAGATGAAGCGTTCCGGTGCTTTGCCGTTGAAGAATTGATTCAGCCGATGTCGGCAATCGTCGAGGGTATGTTCCGCAGCCAAAGCCATCTTATGCCCTGCACGCCCAGGATTGGCCAGACTTTGTCGGGCAAAGCGGTCGAGGGCTTGATAGACGCTCTCAGGTTTGGGAAAGCTCGTGGCAGCGTTGTCGAGGTAGATGGTCATGTCGCGTTCCGTAGATCGACGTCAGCGGGTTGTCGCAGGGAATGCACAGCGGCCACTGCACGTTACCATTGTAGCAGCGGCTCCAAATGCCTGCGAGGCCAGGACGCGACCGATGCGGTAGTTTCCGACGCGACCGCACGAAAGTTCCCGGCCAGTCAAGTCAGACAGCCAAATGGCGGATCAACGCATCGGTGATGGTACGAGTCGTCCCATCTCCCCCCAGATCGCGGGTCAGGCCGACGCCAGCCTCCAGTGTTTTACACACAGCGCGTTCGATGCGTTCGGCTGCGCTACGTTTGCCGATGTATTCCAACATCATGGCCGCGGATCGAATCACCGCGATCGGGTTGGCCAAGCCTTTGCCTGCGATGTCTGGGGCACTGCCGTGAACCGCTTCAAAAACCGCGTAGCGACTGCCCAAGTTGGCCCCCGGAACTAAACCCAAGCCACCGACCAAGCCGGCACACAAGTCGCTGATGACATCCCCAAACAGATTCTCCATGACCAAGACATCAAACTTGGTCGGATCGAGGGCCAGTTCCATGCACACATTGTCGATGTGCCGTTCTTCAAATTCGACAAAAGGGAAGTCATCGGCCACTTGACGAGCGCATTGAAGGAACAAGCCATCGGACAATCGCATTACGTCGGCTTTGTGACAGAAAGTGACTCGGCGTCGATCGTGATGCCGGGCAAACTCGAAGGCATAACGAACGATCCGTTCGGCAGCCGGTTTAGTGATGATCCGCAAACTTTCGACCACACCGGGAACCACTTCATGTTCCAAGCCCGCATACAGCCCTTCGGTATTTTCGCGGACCACGACGATATCGACATCCGTGAAAGGCACCTTGACATGGGGGAGCGTTTTAACCGGGCGAATGCTCGCGTACAGATCCAACCCTTGGCGTAGGCGTACATTGATGGAACGAAATCCTTTGCCCACGGGAGTGGTGCACGGCCCTTTAAGTGCCACTCGATACTTTCGCACCAGATCCAAGGTCGATTCGGGGAGGGGGTCACCAAATTGCTCGACTGCCGCCAGTCCGGCCGGGGCTTCGATCCAATCGATGTGCGTACCGGTAGCAGCAATCACTTCCTTGGCTGCCGCGGTTACTTCGGGGCCAATACCGTCGCCGGGAATCAACACAATGTGCATGGTCCCACTCCTCTTGCGCTTCTGCAACGTGCTGCGATTCCCCAACCTGGTGATTCGATCCGGGCAGTGTCAGGGAGCCACACAACGTGCATGGTCCCACTCCGTTTCCGCGAAAGGCTTCGTTCGACCGTCGATGCGTTGGACCGACCGAAATCACTGACCTTTCAAAATCTTCTGCATGTTCTTCTTGTACGCCTCCAC
>CALEEC010000484.1 GCA_937949245.1 uncultured Gemmataceae bacterium
GTTTGCGTTTCCGTTTTGTAGGTGGTCACCGCACGCCCCTTCTTATCGATCGTCACGCAGGGGACAAGTTTGGTCACTTGCACCGGTACGCAATATTCATGCTCTACCGTGCGATAGCGTGTGACTACCTCCGCACGCGTGTTGTAGACGGGTTTGGTTTCCAACACCACATGCGGACGCATCACCTCCTTTTTCTCCGTGATGGTTTTACGCACAGGAATTTCGTGAACCGTCTTCACAGGCTCTAACTTGGTGACAGTAAATTCCACAAAAGCTGGGAAACATCCGGGGGGGGCAATCCCCTCGGCAGGTTCCGGCGGTTGCGGAGGTGGAACGATTTCTTTCTGAGGTTGTTTTCCTTCGGGCGGAACGATTGGTTGGGCCATGCTCCCTTGGGGAAACAGCAACACTCCCAACGCCAAAGCGCTGAACCAGCGTTTCATCTCGGTTCCCTCACGCGGCGACGAATTCCGTTCCCTTCGGCCAACTCCTGGCCAATGGCGGTATCCTGACACGATCGTTGCCCATTTCTCCCCCAATGGCAAACCTGTGGACGGAAATTCGCCTACATCTCGCGGCAAGCAAACTCGCGCAATTCCCCCTTTCCCTCCCCTCGGCAAGATCGAACGAGTTTCTATCCCTTATCTCTGGCACAGCCGACGCTCCACCTTTACAGTGATCTTCAGCCCATGTGAAGTATGTGATTTTTTCCCAAGCGTGAGGAACTCTCCGATGCGTCTGTGGCAAACTCTTCCAGCATTCGGGCTGGTCGGCGTGATGGTTGGCTTAGTCGCTTACCTCACCGCTCAGGCCGAGGATGCTTCCAAAACCGAAGACAAAAAAGGCTTCGTGTCGTTGTTCAACGGCAAAGACTTGACGGGCTTCAAACTGCATCCCTCAGCGGCCAAGAACCCCAAATGCAAGTGGGAGGTGATCGACAACATGATCGTCGGTAGCGGCGATGCCAGTCACCTGTTCAGTGAACGGGGCGATTACGAAAACTTCATCTATCGCGTCGAAGCCAAGATCAACGACGGTGGCAATAGCGGTCAATACTTCCGCACCGCGTTCGGTCCTGGTTTCCCCAAAGGCTACGAAGCTCAGATCAACGCCACTCACCGCGATCGCATCAAGACCGGCAGCCTGTATCTGCCGAAGGTCAAAGAGGTACTCATTCTCGACAAGGCTCCGCACGCCCCGGATGAATTTTTTGTCCAAGAGGTGACCGCAATCGGCAATCACATCGTGATCAAAGTGAATGGGAAGGTCACCGTCGATTACAAAGATCCCAACAACACCTACACTAAGGGACACTTCGCCATCCAACAGCACGACCCTGGATCGAAAATCACGATCAAACGGATCGAGGTGAAAGAACTCCCCAGTAGCAGTAGCAAGTGATCAAGCAATCCAGCAACTCAGGGGGAAGAATCGAAAAGGAGAAGAGGTCTTCCACCTTCCCCCTCATAGCAAGAGCTCGGGCGTGGCAGCGGCTCGGG
Source organism: uncultured Gemmataceae bacterium (assembly GCA_937949245.1). Lineage (GTDB taxonomy): Bacteria > Planctomycetota > Planctomycetia > Gemmatales > Gemmataceae > CALEEC01. The sequence continues at coordinate 1,500 of CALEEC010000484.1, forward strand.
GCGGAACGCGCCATGCCGGACTTGGCTGGAGATTGCTTGGTCCGATGGATGGAGTGAACGCCCGTCGAGCGGCGATGAAGCTACGAAGCTCGTGGGGCGAATTTTCCTCTACGAATCTGGCATTCCCCTGCTACAATACATGGCGTGAACGCAACTCCACTGCCCCTGCTGAATCCTTCGGAAGCACCTGCGGTCCCCTCCGCGAAGGTGCTTCGACCGATTTTGGATTGTTCGCCGGACGAACTTCGCTCTTGGCTGGAATCGCGGCACCAACCGGCCATGCGAGTCAAGCAAATTCGTCGCTGGATTCTCCTGGGGCGAGCCGAATCGTTCGATGCCATGAGCGATTTGCCCAAGGACCTGCGTGCTGCCCTCGCCGCGGAATTCACTCCTCTAGGCACGACGATCCGTAAACATCTGATCGCCAGTGACGCAACGCACAAACTACTCATTCGCTTGCACGATGGCCGACACATCGAGTGCGTACTGATCCAAGAAGATCGCCGACGCACCGCGTGCATCAGCACGCAAGTCGGCTGTGCCATGGGATGCGTTTTTTGTGCTAGTGGACTGAACGGCGTCGAACGCAACCTGACGAGCGGCGAAATCTTAGAACAACTGATCCGACTGCGGAATTTAACTCCCCCCAGCGATCGGTTGACCCACATCGTCGTCATGGGCATGGGCGAACCGATGGCCAACCTCGACCAGTTGCTCCAAGCGCTGGAGGTCGCGTCCCACAAGGACGGGCTAGGCATTAGTGCCCGGCATATCACCATTTCGACCGTTGGTTTACCTGCCAAAATGCTTCGCTTGGCCGAAAGTGGTAAGCAATATCACCTTGCAGTTTCTTTGCACGCCCCGAACAATGCTCTGCGGTCGAAGATTGTGCCCACCAATGAACACACCGGCATCGAAGCCATCCTTCAAGCCGCCGACACCTTCTATGCCAAGACCGGGCGACAAGTAACGTATGAGTATGTGGTACTCGGCGGACTCAACGACGGTCCTGCGGAAGCACGCGAGTTGGCGCAATTGCTCCGCGGTCGGCAGGCGCATGTGAACCTGATTCCGTTCAACGATGTCGAGGGACTTCCTTATCGTCGGCCAACTACCGAAGCTCTCCAGCATCTGGTGAAGACCTTGAGACAATCCGGGATCAGTGTCAAAATTCGCAAACGCAAGGGATCAGAAATCGACGCTGCTTGCGGCCAATTGCGCCAGCAAGTTCAACGCGAGGCGATGGCCACTGCAGGAACGAAAATGTAACTCCCGCCCCGCAGCGCGGTTTCCCCGGCATTCCACCGGTTCGCTAGGGGGCTACGTCTCCCTATCCACCTGCGTGCCAGTGATCCGCAATGGCGTATGCCGTTGTTCCACGGGTTCCCAATCCCGTCCATGGTGTGCCACCAGTCCGCAATAGTGTCATCCCATCCACAACGTCGGAAGTTGCTCGGTCGCGGGGATGTCCAGAGGAAATTGCTTCGCAAATGGGTGATGCTCAATTCCGGCATAGCGTCGTAATGCCGCATGCACATGCTCCGGCCGGATACGCATGCCGTTTTTGGCATCCAATCGCAACGTCTTGGCATCGATGGGGATCAGAAATTGCTTCTGGTCCGTCGCCCCGATCACGCGGTTACCGCGGAGGTTCGGCCCCAAGAACATCGCGGAACCGACCGACCAGTGATCTTTCCCCTGGCCGCTGTTGTAGTGGGGCGTTCTTCCCATCTCACTTTGGGCGATGACGACGAGTTTTTCCCGAATCTGCAATTCTTCCGCACGCCGCAGCAGATAATCGATACCCGCCAACAATTCCGGGATCAACTTCATTTGCTCGGCATCGTTGTTGGCATGACTATCGAATTGCCCGATCGTCAAATTTGCCGATACTGCCACACCGCCCTTGAACGCCGCTAAGGCAACCTCCGCTTGCACCGAGAGCCGCTCTCTGGGGATGGTCTTGGGGATAAAGGGAACCACCCGTTTCAAAATCTTCGAGTTCTCCTGAGCTGCATAGAGCATATTTTGGGCACGTTCGGTGCGGGGCAATCGCGGTGATGACTGGATTGCCTGATGCTTATCTGCCAGGGCTTTTTCGATCCGCTCCAGTACGAAGGCATCGTGATAGGGATGTCGCGGGCTCCCCTGCACACCATCCGCATTGGCCAATAGATGCAACGAATTCAAATAAGGAATGCGAGCCATCGGCACTAAGTTCCCCGTGGAGGAATAGTTGCCGAAAGTCAGAAAGGCTAACGGATATTCGGCTCCCTTGCACGCTGCCACCAACGCTGCAAACGTGGGGTAGGCCAAACTGTCGAGTTTACCGGTGGCCATGTACCGCGAACACGGATCGTGATTGTTCACCGAATAATCCAAACCGTTGAGCACCAACAGTTCGCGAGCATACTTGGCGAAGAATGTTTCGTTGGCCATTCCCCCCACGGCATGCTTGGCTGTCGGAGCGAATCGAATGGCCCCTTGTGTCTGAATATCTCCCTCGCGGTAAAGGCGATTGATTCCCCCCACGCCTTTGGGGTCCATCAAATAGGTGGTATCCCACCCCCCGGCCGCGTTGACGACAACAAAAAACGGCCCTTCGTAAGGAGCAGGCTCGCGCTGGCGGGCGAGCGTATGTCCTTGCCATCCAAGCGGAAATGCCACCCCCAAGCCGGCCGACTGACACCAACGAACAAACTCGCGGCGGTTCATGGCTCACTCACTCGTACAGGAAATCGTCTTGTCGCAGTAGATACGTGACTACAGCTCGCCAGGCACGAATCGTGTAGTACGGGTCCATCGTGGTTTTCTTACCCGGTTCGGCTTGGCACGAATATTGTTCGCGCGGATCGTACTTGCGGATCTTCGCTTCGCGGAGGATACCGACGAACAAATCGTAAGTACGATTCACTTCGGGATGATTCAGGTCATGCTCTTGGCCCAGAATCAGCGCATGTAAATACACGATCGCGGCTCGGATGCGTCTTTCGTTCTCGGCGGAACCATCGGGCAACACGTCGATTTCGATTTCCGGAAATAATCGTCGCTGGGCCGCGGGCTTGTCGAAGTCCTTGGCCACATGCTGACAAGCGACATCGTTGGCGAGCATCCGCTGGATCGCACCCATCGCCCCACTCGGTTCGGTCATCCGTTGGGTCACCTCGCGCGAATCGATGCCTCCGTACAAAATGGCTAGACGCTGGTCACTCCCCGAACGAATCATCTTCCCCCATCTTTGGCCAAAAATCGCTTCGATCTTGCGTTCCAACTGCTCCGGCGTTAGCAGATGCATTAGGCCAATGTCATCAAGTTCGGCACGACGCTCAGGATGCCGAACCACTTCGGCCAGACCGTCGGCACGATAGAACGGCGAGGCGATCCAGGCTTTGAACACGACCTTCAGATTGAAATTTTCCTTGGCGAATCGCTCTGCAATCGCTTGAATCGCTTGGCGTTGTTCCAGGTACGCCCGCCGACGTGCCGAGAAGTACGGATCGTCGGGATCTTGAGGAGGCAACAACGGTCGTCGCCCCATTAGAATGGTGTAGACGTGCTCGACCATGGCCACGGCAAACCGCGGATCTTGGGCCGTCGCTGCGCCTAACCACTGCAAGGCACGCCACTTTTGTTCGCGGGGCAGTTCCTCTCCCTCGCGTCCGGGAGCGAACATGTCGGAGAACCACCCCTCTTTCCGCGGCCCATAGTGCCCTTCTTCGTTGAAATAGTCTTGAAACACCCCCGCCACCGGATCGATGATTTTGTGGCAGACCACGCATTCGGATGCCTGCATCGTCGGGATGTCAAACTTTTTGCTCACGGCCGTCGCATCGGTCACACGCGGAGCCAAAGTCATCACATCCACACCCAGAAAATGCTGATAGTACATCCGTGCCCGCAACCGATTGCGATTGGTCACCGTCGTCGGGTAACGCCGCAGGTACTGGAACGTCGTCAACAATCCCGCATGCGGATATTTCCCTGTTTGCGTCGGTTGCGTTTTGCCGCTGCGACTCGTGAGGGCTTTCAATTGAACCGGGATGTACTCGAAGGGATCCTCAGGATTCTTAAAGTGTGACTTCAGTTCCTCATACATGCCATAGCCGCGCGCGGTATAAGGGGACATCATCTGATAATCTGCCGTCACAATTTCTGTGAAGGGGCGTTCCTGGCGCACAATGTAAGCAATCAGTTCATAAGGTTCCCGCAACAGGGCCGCACGATAGAGGTCGGCTAAAGCATAACGTGCTTTTTGGCGGTCTTTTTCGGGGATGTGACTGAGATCGTGCGTCTGATACCAACGTCGGCTTTTTTCAAAGTGCTCATACGATAGCACATCATCGGCTAAACCTGGATAGCCCACCAACAGAAAAATATCATTGAAGGCTTCTCGCAGTCGATCATAAAAAGCATCCTCTTTCATGAGATCATCAAGGATGCGATCGACAGCAGCGTATCCCGCTTTCTCGACCGCCTCGCGTTCCGCTAGCGTCGGCAATCGGCCCACCAGCGCGAGCGTGACCCGACGCAGCAATCGTTGAGGCGAAAGGGGAGTCACCTGCGCGAAGTAAGGTCCTGGAACGAACGACGGAGGTTCGACCACCGGCTTTTCTCGCCCTTGCAGGCGTTCGACAAATCGGGTGAGAATGCGGAATTCGGTGCTGTTCGCTTTGACCACGGCTCCGCCGCCATGCTTGACGCGCCCCGTCGCTTTGGCCAATAGCCGCGGCACCCCCTCGTGCTGTTTCTGCGCCATGTCGGCAAACGCACGATAATTACGCAGCAAGGCCGTGGGATCGCGTAAAGTGTCGTCCAACAAGAACCGCGATTCGTTGGCATCGCCTTTCGCGTGATGACAGTTCGCACAGACCCGTTCCCCCACTTTGGCCCAGACTTCCTCCGCGAACCAGGGATCTATCGCCGTGCAGATCGGGGCCATTGGCGGTTCAGCGGCTGGGACGGCATCGATGTGGCCGACGAATACCAGCAATGTCCACAGAATTGCCCCATTCGGCCATGTCCACCACATCCTGACGAAGCACAGAAGGAACAAAGTCGATTCGCGGTTCATCGTCGATAGTTCCTCTCGGCGTGGAAGGATATGCCGCCCATCGTCTCGCGCCTTTCCTGAGCAAGTCAGCATCCGCAGGAAGCAACGTGCGTTCGGAACACACTGGCAGGCGCGGAATATCACCTGTCACCAGCATCTAAGATGCCGCGGCATGCACGCGACACCACTGGCATGCGCAGAATATCGCCGGCACCCACTCGTTGGCGCTAGCAGGCATCGTGTGTCGGCATGCAAGAGTAACTGCGCGGCACTTTACCGGCAATTCCGATTTCTCGTCGGCGAGCCAAACGGGGGCGAGGATCTGTCTCCGAATCCTGCAAGTCGTCAACGCCGACTTGCGCGCCAAGGTCGATTGTTGTTTTGCGGTTTGTATTCCCACACAGTTTTGCCGTTGCGATCGAGTTCCATCACTTTCATGGTGTTCATGCTGGCGACCAAAGTGTTGCCGTTGGGCAACCGCTGCACGGATGTTGGCGTGTTGACAGGGATCGTCCATACTGGTTTCCCGGTGTCGAGGTCGTATTCCGCGATACTGTTCCAGGTCGTCAACAACACCCGATTGTTCGGCAACGCCTGCATCGCCGAGTAGTAATTCACTCGGCCGATGTTGAACGACTTGATTTCCTTGCCCTGCGGGTCGAGACGGACCACCTGGCCGTTCTGGGTCATGTACAGCATCTGCCCATTGCGAGTTTTACAAGCGGCCACGATGTCGTACTGCGGACGATTGTAGACGAACACCTGCCGTTGCTGCCGATCCCACTCGACCAAGCGTTCGCGCCCAGCCGCGAAGGTGTTTCCATTGGCTAGCCGTTGTACGGCTAGTGGTTGCGGTAGGTTCTGCTGCCAAACGATTTTGCCGGTCAATTCGCGTTCGGTCACTCGGCCGATGTTATGTTCCGCGATCAAAACGCGATTGCCCGACACGACTTGAGCATCGAGGACAAACTGCACATTGGTGATTTTCCACCGTTCTTTGCCGTCTGGTCCTAGTTCGACCACGCGCCCCCCTTGGCCGCGGAAGTCCATTTCCATGATCAAGGTGTAGCCCAGAAGTCGGCCCGCTTCGTCGAGTTTGGCCAGATCGACTTTGTCTCGGTTAGCGTTCCACCAATTCAGCCAAGCCTCGCGGCACTTGCGTCGCGTTTCGACATCGGCGGCCAACGATACCTTGGGGGCATCATCTCCTGCGAGTCGGCACAAGATATCCTCGGCCTGCCACGAGAGTTCCGGCGGCATTTCGGCGAGCAAATCGATCAAATTCGGCATGAATTCTTTCAACTTCGGCCCAGTGACAAAGGCAATCGTAAAACGCACGCGATTGGTCGGATCTTTCTCTTGGGCCAACACTTGCCTTAACCGTGGACGGATCGGCTCGGGATAGGCACGAATCAACGCTTCCGCAGCGGCACCACGGCGTGAGGCATCGGGGCTGTCCAACGCTTGGAGCAACACAGGTTCGGGTTTTCCATCGCGCATCGCTAATTGGGCCAATGATCCGCGAATATCTTCCACGATCGCATCATCCTCAGCCAACGGCAGATAATCGAGCAGAACCTGGGCGGCTCCCTCGGGCTTGTGGACCGCCAACAATCGCGCTGCCGCGGAAGACAACGCTCGGGTCGGCACCTTTTCAATGCGGGCCAGGCAGCGTTCGGCACGACGAACAACCTCAGGATCGTTGCTGTCTCGTTCCGCCTGACGCAATAGCCCGATGGCTGCCAGACCGATGTTCTCGACTTCCTCCGCTGCCTTTTCGCGGACATCGAAAGACTCATCGCCGAACTGACGAATCAACTCCAACAAACGTTCCCGATCTGCTTGCGTGACGGTGCGCTGCTTGAAAAACTTCAGCAACGCCGCCCCTTCATTGGGAATCCCCGCCGCTTTGAGAGTCTCGATGTCGAGCGATCGTTGATCGGGTTCGGCGTTGTCCGTGGGTAGGGTTTCCTGATTTTTTTTCACTTCGGCATTAGGCGATGGCAAAAATGCCCCTGCTTTGTCGCCCCCAGAGCCATACACGGCCAGCATGGCCGAGAATCCATAAACCAACCACCATCGATATTGCATCGGTTTGCTCTCCGCCGCTTGGGAACACGAACCTTCGCCGTTCGCACCTCGCCTCGCACCGACATTCCGCCTGGAATCACTTTCCGTTCAGAATAGCGAATCGATGCCCGCTTCGGCTACCTTGAAGATTCCAAGCAAGATTGCAGCATCGAACCATTCGGCGATGCGAATCGGGCCATTGGCCCGGTTCAACGCATCGCACGAGGGGCCACGAGAGGAAAACCCACGGCGGGCTGACGCGAGCCGCTCAGCAGTCCGATTTCCAAACTTTAGGCGAGGTTTCGTTGACTGTTGACAACGTTGACATTTCCCAAAACTCGAAGGGAAGTTTTGTCGATCAGCGCATCGCCCCATCCGGCGTCACCTCGACAGATCTGGGGAAAGTTGCCCAGGATGCATCTGCATCTGCGCGGATCGCCTTTACACGACGGAATTCCTCGTGCTATCCTTGGCCTCGACAATACATTCGCGGTACGGTCGTAAGGCTTTCCTCGCTCGAATGGGGAAGCCAAGAGCATGAGTACGACTATGTCGCTTGGCTTTCTTCGCTCGAAGCCGGCACACGAAGGTGAGCAAGGACGCTCGCTTGTCGCTGCGACATCCGTTGGACCGTCTGCCGCCGTTGGAATCTGGCACTCGAATTGGGG